>DAOORM010000026.1:6407-12863 GCA_035389265.1 Flavobacteriales bacterium
CGATACCGCAAGGAGATCATCGATGAGGTGGTGCCGATCAAGACGCGGAAGAGCCGCACGTACTCGGAGTTCAAACAGAGCCCCAATGGGCGTTACTACGCTTGGGTGAGCAACGAGCTCGGGCAGTACAAGGTGTGGGTGTATGAAGTGGCCACCAAGAAGTTGAAACGTATCGTGAAGGGGGAGAAGAAGCTCGATCGTATCGTGGACCGCAGCTTTCCCATCCTCGCGTGGCATCCGAACAGCCAGGTGCTGTCCTACGCGGTGGAGCGCAAAGGGGAACTCTTCCTGCGCACCTACACGGTGGACGATGGCAAGACCGACGAGAAGCCGGTGCTGCAGTTGGAGAAGATCCTAAGCATGGCCTACAGTCCCGATGGCCGCAACATGATCTTCAGTGGTGTGCGTGATGGACGGACCGACCTGTACTATTACTACGTGATCGGCAACCGCCAGGAGCAGCTGACCGACGACCAGTTCGATGATCTTGATCCGCGCTTCGTGGATGGTGGCCGACGGATCATCTTCAGCAGTGATCGCACGGACGACACGCTACGTGCGAAAGCGGATGTAGCCCTCGTGAACGGGACCAAAGACATCTTCCTGCTCGATCTGGAGACGCGCTCTCCGCTGCTTACTCGGCTTACCGCCACGCCTGGTTTCAATGAGGTGCAACCCGCGCAATACGATTCCGCCAACTACACCTACCTGAGTGATATTGATGGGCTGTGGAACCGGTTCCTGGTGCGGTACGACAGCGCCATCAGCCATATCGACACCACGATCCACTACCGCTATTTCGCGATGGAGGAAAGAGCCACGGACTTGCGCCGTTCCATCATTGAACAGGATATGAACGCCGAACGAGGGCGCTATACGCAGCTCCAATTCCGCGATGGCCGCTACCACTTCTACGCCGGTCGCGTGACCGATCAACCCTCGTCGTCCGCTGAACCCGTGCCCGTAGGACCTCCAGGAACACAGGACGCGGCGAACCCCTCTTCACTGAGTAATGACATGAGCCCCGTGGTGAAGGTGCCACCGCGCAACCCGCGCCCCACCGGTGAAGGTGCCATCGACGTGCGCAGTTACGTGTTCATGGATGAGCGCGTGCCACAAGCTGGACAACCACCGGTGCAGACCAACCCGCAGACCAAGCCTGTCGTCGTAAGCAACACCGTGGATAGTGCCGCAACCAAGCCGTTCACCTTCCCGGATCAGCGCAACTACAACCTCAACTTCGCCATCGACGGCGTGGTGACCCAGTTGGACAACACCTTCTCCAACCAGTTCTACCAGCCCTACATCGGCCCCAATGCGCTCAATCCCGGGCTCAGCGGCCTCACCCGGATGGGCGTGAGCGACCTCTTCGAGGACCACAAGATCGTGGGTGGTTTCCGCTTGGCCTTGGACCTCAACAACAACGACTACCTCATCGTCTACGAGAACCTGAAGCGCCGCATGGACAAGCGCATCTCGTTCCAGCGACAAGCCTATCAGAATCTGACCGACTTCGGCGTGGAGAAGGTGCACACCCACAACGTGCGCTACCAAATGAGTTGGCCGTTCAGTGAGTTGGCCAGCTTGCGGGCCTCGGTGATGTACCGCAACGATCGCCGCGTGCAACAGAGCATCGACCCGCTCAGCCTCCGCGAAGCCAATGCGTTCGACCACATGGCGGGTGCCAAGCTCGAATACGTTTACGATAGTTCCATGCCCCGGGGCTTGAACCTCTGGACGGGCTGGAAGCTGAAGCTATTCGCTGAGTACTATCAGCAACCCGAAGACCGAAGTGATATGCAGGTGGTGGGCCTCGACCTCCGCCATTCGTTGCGTATCCATCGCGAAATGATCTGGGTGACCCGCCTCGCAGGCAGCAGTTCACTCGGGAGCCGCAAAGTGGCCTACTTCCTGGGCGGTGTGGACAATTGGCTCTTCGCGAAGGTGGACAACTCCATCCCCGTGGACCTGGATCAGAACTACCGCTTCCAAAGCATGGCGGTGCCCATGCGCGGCTTCTTCTACAATGCGCGCAACGGAAGCAGCTTCGGGGTGGTGAACACCGAGGTGCGCCTTCCGCTCTTCCGCTACATCGTGAACCGCCCGATCCGCTCGGACCTCATCCACAATTTCCAAGTGATCGGCTTCGGCGACATCGGTTCGGCTTGGACCGGGGCCCATCCCTACGCAGAGGATAACAGCTTCAATCGTGTGGTCATCCAACGCAACCCGCTCACCATCACCCTGGACAGTAAACGCGAACCTATCGTGGCCGCCTACGGATTCGGCATGCGCACACGCTTGTTGGGTTATTTCGTACGCGCCGACTGGGCTTGGGGGATCGATGATGGAGTGATCCAACCGCGGGTCTTCCATTTTTCGTTGAGCTTGGACATTTGATGTCGATGGAGACCAACACCATCGCGCTCCTGCTCTTCGTCGGTATCATGGCCGGCATCATCAGTGGGTTCGTTGGCATCGGTGGAGGCGTCATCATGGTGCCCGCATTGGTATTGCTTCTGGGCTATTCGCAGCATCAGGCTCAAGGTACCAGTCTAGGGGTGCTCATGTTCCCCGTGGTCTTCCTAGCGGTGCGCAACTACTACCGTGCTGGAGCCATCGATCCCAAGGTGGTGGCCGTCATCGCGCTTGCTTTCGTGGTGGGCTCCTACTTCGGTAGCAAATGGTCACTCGCCTTGCCGGCGGATATCGTGCGCAAGGCCTTCGGTGGGATCACCTTGCTCGTAGCGCTCAAGCTCATCTTTGGCAAGTGATCCATGGGTACGATCGGCTCCTTTCTATCCTGTAGGACAACGCTGCATCAGTACCCCTGAACACGCTGGAATGTTATGATCGACCGCATCAAGACCACCATCGCGGATCTCCGCGCCGATATGATCGCTTGGCGCCGACACCTGCACCAGCATCCGGAGCTTTCTTTCCACGAGCTGAACACTGTTCGTTACGTGGTCGATCGGCTGCGCGCTGAAGGCATCGTTGTACACGACGGTGTGGGCAAACTCACACCCGATGCACCGGGTACGGGGGCCATCGCACTGGTGAAAGGTGAGCAAGGACCAAGTGATGCATGCATCGCTATCCGCGCAGACCTCGACGCGCTGCCGATAACCGAAGTGGGGAAGGATGCCTACCGATCCAAGTCGCCCGGTGTCATGCATGCTTGCGGGCATGATGCGCACACGGCCATGGTGCTTGGTGCAGGGCTCGCGTTGCATCGGCTCCGCGCACATTGGAGCGGTACCGTTATGCTTGTGTTCCAACCCGGTGAAGAGAAGGAACCGGGTGGTGCCTCCTTGCTGGTGAAGGAGGGCGTGTTCAACGACCCCAGGCCTTCCGGCATCCTGGGCCAACATGTTACTCCGGAGCTGCCCACTGGCAAACTCGGCTTCCGCAGTGGAGCGTTCATGGCCGCCGCGGATGAGCTCTACATCACCGTGAAAGGCCATGGTGGCCATGCCGGCTCACCACACCTCGCGATAGACCCCGTGCCCATCGCCGCACAGCTGATCCTCGCCTTGCAACAAGTCGTCAGTCGGCGCAACAGACCCGGTCAACCGATGGTGCTCTCCTTGGGCAAGGTGATCGCGAACGGGGCCACCAACATCATTCCCGATGAGGTGCGGATCGAAGGCACCATGCGTACGTTCGACGAGGCGTGGCGTACCGAACTCCATCGGATGTTGCCCGAACTAGGCCGCGGCATCTGCGAAGGCTTGGGTGCGAAGGTGGACTTCACGATCGTGAAGGGATCACCCGTGGTGAAGAACGATCCCGAGCTCACGGCGCGCATCCGCGAAGCGGCCGTCGCTTATGTCGGCGTGGAGAACATCGTGGACATGGACATCCGCATGGGTGCCGAGGATTTCGCGTACTACACACACGTGATGCCCGGCTGCTTCTTCCGGCTGGGCACCGGCAACCCGGTAAAGCCAGGTACCCAAAGTGGTCTTCACCGCGCCGAGATGGACATCGATGAGGACGCCCTCGAGCTGGGCGCTGGGATGATGGCGTGGGGTGCACTGCGTGAGTTGGAGGGATAGTAATCCCATCAATGGCGACCTATTTATGATTCAATTCTCTGATTAATTTATTTTTTAGGTTGCTCAAAGGTGAGCATGTGATGACGTCTTGCGATGGTATGGATGAAGCCCCAGGCGAGAACATTTGAGCATTTGAATTGAAGTGCCATCAACAAGAATTTGGTAATTACCCGCCATAGTGATTTACTTACAGATGATAGTGCGCATTACCTACGTTTTCTTGTAGAAGAGGAATCGCGTGCACATCTTTATTTTGCTTGGCTTATTATGGAGTTGTCTGTCATACTCAGGGTATATAACAAGTGCTCAGTCGACGATTCTAATGTCGTTACTCTCTTGACTCGTGCCTGGTGTGGAAATCTTGGTCAATTGAGCTTTGAAATGGGGCATGGAAGGTCTTCTTCGGTACCGCGATAGCAACGACCATACGACTTAAACACTATTATTGCGATTCTACGGCATGAGCGACGCTTCGGTGACCAAATACTACGACAACTATGTAGAGCGCCAGCGCACTACAGGTGTCAACTTACGTCACCAGTTCATACTAGAACTGGCTGTTGATGAGGGGCTTATGGGCGCCCAACGAGTTTTGGAGATAGGCTGTGGCATTGGAACCGTAACAGGACTGCTTGCTCGTGCGGCACCGAACGCACGGATACTGGCATCGGATCTTAGCCCAGCAAGTATCGGTACTGCGCGAGCAACTTATGCGGACCTGCCTAATGTCGAGTGGAAGGTGATCAATGTGGTCACCGATCCGATCGATGGGATGTTCGATATGATCATCCTGCCGGATGTGCTGGAACATATCCCTGAAGAGCATCATGCCGCCCTATTCGTTCGACTCAGATCGATCCTTGCTCCGAATGGGCGAGTGGTGATCCATTCTCCTGACCCGTACTACAGCGATTGGCTTCGTGTGAATCGGCCGGAATTGTTGCAGGTCATTGACCTGGCTCTGCATCTGCCCGATCTGTTCAAACGCATCCATGCCGCGGGTCTTACGCTGGTTCGATTCAAGCGCTATTGCATTTGGTCCGTGGCTCCCGACTACATGGCACTTACCCTTCTGCACCCGCCCGTGAGTGACGATTTTCGTGAACGTGACCGGCCTCGACCAGGTTTGTGGCGAAGGCTGCTGGCTCGTATGGCTCGTCGCTCCCGATGAGTGATTCAAAAGGAGTCATTCTGAACATCGTGGGTTGGTGGCCTACAGGGGATGTCGCAGGTATCTTCATCCGCGAACACATCCAAGCTATCGCCCGGCACGCTCCGGTGATCGTCGTGTTCGCGACGCGCCGAAAAGAAATGAGCTGGCCGCGAGTGGAGATCAACAGATCCATGGAGGAAGGCCTTCCGGTCATGCGGATCGTAGTCCGTACTCCACTGCGTCGCTTCGGATTCGACCGTTGGCTATTACGTCGCGCTCTTCGCAAAGCCCTACGGCCCCTCCATGCGGTCGATCCCTTCAGTTTGGCGCATGTGCATGTGCGTACTTGGGAAACGGAAAAGGCGCTGACCATCGCAAAGGAACTCCGGATCCCAGTGGTGCTCACGGAACACAACTCTTATTATCACCTGGGTATCCTGGCTTTACCCGAACCAGCACAGACCCAGCAGCGGCAGCGCCTGCGGGATTGGCTCGCCGATCCCGTTATCAAGCTGATCATGCCGGTCTCCCAGAACCTCGCAAGGACGTTACAAGACAAGTACGCGGTCGCTAAGGAGAGGATCATGGTCGTTCCGAATGTGGCAGCGCCAGAGTTCCAATTCTCCGAAGCTCCCGATGACGGTTACTACCATATCGTGACCGCCGCGAACTGGAGACCGCCGAAGGACCACGACACCTTTATCACTGCGTTGAAATTGCTATCGCCCGAAAGTCGGCAGCGTTGCATCATCCATTGGGTCGGGTATGGTCCGGCCATGGACGCCATCAAGACGCGTTGTCGAACGGAGCTTGTGGGAATGGATGTCCGTTTCCCCGGTCACTTGAACAAAGCTGGGATGGCCCGTGCCATGCAGCATGCGCATCTGTTCGTTCTGCCTACCATGAGCGAGAACCTCCCCTGTGTGGTCATTGAGAGTCTGTGCTGCGGTACACCAGTCGTATCCATGGCGGTGGGCGGCTTGCCAGAGCTTGTCGAGCGTTCGAATGGTGTGCTGGTAACGCCTTCTGATCCCCATGCACTGGCTGAGGCTTTAGCGGATTGCATCGAAGGGCGTCTTCTTTTCGATCGCCGTGCGATCGCGGAAGCAGCGCAGCAACGTTTCAGCATGGAAAGGGTAGGTAGTTCGATCGACGCTGCATACGATCGGGTGCTTGGGCGGTGAAGTCCCGAGCCATGCTTGGAACAAGACGGACATTGTTCGATATGGCGCAAGTCCAGGG
>DAOORM010000027.1:0-11934 GCA_035389265.1 Flavobacteriales bacterium
CGGTGATGCGCACCAGCTCGCAGCCCGCCTCGATCATGCGGATGCTCTGGGCCACCGTGGCCGCGGTATCCATCGTGTCCGTGGTGGTCATGCTCTGCACCCGGATGGGGTTGGTACCGCCGATGCCGATGTCGCCGATGCGCACGGCGCGGGTCTTCCAGCGTTCGTAGCGGGTGAGGCTGGGGCAATACTGACTGGGCGCGATGAGGGTGGAGGACATGCGTTGGTGGAGGTGCGAAGATACCGGGGTCGAGTGTCAGTCCTTGGTGGGGGTGCCCGTGCGGCTGTCATCCACGAAGGTCCAGCCGGAGCTTTCGGCGATAGTCTTCATTATTGAAGCTGCTTGAATTCTCCCTTTGGCGGCTTCAACGAATAAGCCACTTTTTGCTGCGGAGGATATGATCTTTGCCTTCGCCTTCATTTCTATGTTCGAAATGTCAGAGGCTTCGAATTCGGTGAAGATCCCCTCTTGTATGTCGTAGTAGTGGAAGGAGTACTCTGTTGAGAGAATCCCGGGTTTTAATGGTCCGACGAGACGGATAGTCCTAGTTTTCTCATCGGCCTCTAATCGGACCCCTTGTAGGTCGTACCCAACACTCATTGTTGCTGTGACTCGCACAATCGCACTCTTCTGAAAGGGGGATGTCCTACCAAGCCAGCCTTTATTACGCTCATCGATCGTTTCTGAGTAGATCTCATTGAAGTCGCCTTCCACCGTGACCAGCTTCAATACGGGTCTGATACGCTCCAATAACACCGTGGAACTGACCTGTTCGGTGGCCCGTTCAGGTTCGTAGACCGCCCGGGTGATGAAGAACACCAACAGCGCGACACCTACCAGAACGAGCAAGCCCTTGATCTTGTTCATGCCATTTGCTCCGAGCCAGGTGGCGCGGACGTGGACAAAGATCGCGCTCAGCCTTGGGTCAACGGGTCTGGCTCCACCACTTCCGCGCGGTCCCGTTTCCGCTGGAACCAGGCGTTCGCCATCAAACAGGCCAGGATAAGGGCGATCCCGATGTACGACCCGGTACGCAGCTTTTCCTGGCTACCCCAGATCAGCAGGGCGATGATGATGGTGTACACCGGCTCCAGGTTCACCGTGAGCACCACCGTGAAGGGCGAAAGCTGGCGCATGACGGCGATGCCCGCCACGAACGCGAACGAGGTGCACACCAGGCCTAGCAGTAGGTGCCAGACCACCGTGTCGGTCGGCAGCTTCCAAACGGGGGGTGGAAGCGCGTTGGTGAGCAAGAGGTACAGCGCCATGGTGAGGGCAGCCCCGGCCATCTCGTAGAATCCGATGCGCAGCGCATCGCCGCGTTTGATCAGCACGGCGTTCACGATGTTGAACCACGCACTGAACAGGGCACTGAGCGTGGCCACGATGATGCCGTTGCGATGGCCGCTCTCCAGTCCGAAGATCAGGAGCAAGGCGGCCACCACTACAAGGCCGAGCACTACCTCGTAAGCGCGTATCCGGCGTTTGAACCACAGCGGCTCCAATAAGGCGGTGAAGACCGTGCTGGTGCTGAGGCAGGCCACGGCGATGCTGGCGGTACTTATCTCGATGGCGCCATAGAACGTGATCCAATGCGCTGTGATGATCAGGCTGGTAAGCAGGTAGTGCTTGAGGTCGGGGGTGTTCGGCGAGAGCGATCGCTTCAGCCAAAGCGCTGCGGCGGCCAATCCCACCATGGCGATAAGCGTGCGGGTGTAGACCAGTTGGAATGTGCCCTGATGCTCCTGGATCAGTTTACCCAGGATACCCGTGAAACCCCAGATGAACACCGTGAGGTGGAGGAGGAGAAGGGCGTTCCGGCGTGCATGCATGGCGGCGCCGAAAGGTACAGGGGCATCGGTGATAGGCCGAGGTCAACACCGCATCAACGGATGGAGCTGAGCTTCTCGCGCAAGCTGGCCACCAAGGTCTCCTGCTTCGCGATCTCCGCGCTCTTGTTCGCTTGGTCCTGTGCGTTCTTCTTGATGGCCTGGGTGAGTTCCTCCACCTTCTTATTCATGCTCACCTCTTCCTCGTGGGCCTTGCGGTTCTGCGTTTGTGCGCGATCCTTGTCACGGATCAGGGCGCTCAATTCCTTGCTGCCCTCCTTGTCCGGGGTGGTGCCCAGTTCGGTCTGCAAGGCCGTGATGCGGGGTCCGAGCTCATCCGCTTCCACACGAGTGCGCTCTTGGTCCTGCACGGCTTCGGCGGCCCGTTGCTTGCTCTTCTCGATGTTGGCCTCGTCGCGCTCCTTGTCGCGCTGAAGATCGGACAGCTCGTTCTTGAGTTTCGCCAAGCCCCGCTCGGCCAGGCTGAGCTCCTGTTCGGCCAGCTGCCGACGGATGGCCGTGCTGCGTTGTTGCACGAAGGCCTTGGCGCTTTCGAACACCGGCGCCTCACTTGTGGGGCTTACGAAGCCCGCTGTGGTCATGATCGCGACATGGGCCGTAAGATTCGGGCTGTTCTTCCGTTGTTCCGCCTTCACGTAGACACGCACGGTGTCGCCGGAAACTTGCGGGACCAAGGCTCCGTGGCCGATGACCTCCTTCTTGTTGCTCACCGAGGTGCTGATCTTCTTCAGCTCATCGCGCCAGTAGCTCTCCACGTACTTGGCATCCGTGCCTTCGAAGAAGAAGCTGAAGGTGGGGTGTACACCGTCGCTGAAGCCGAAGGAGGAGACCTCCACCGTATGCTGGGCGAGGGCGGTGCCGCCGAGCAGGAACTGAAGGAGCAGGGTGCGAAGCAGGTTCATGGGACGATCTTCTCTACAATGGACGTGCCGATCGGCGGTGGGTCACACCTCCTCATCCACCTGTGACACGCCACCGCTCACCACGAATTTCATCACGTCAGCCGCGCGCGCATCGAGCGGGGTTACGTTGCGCGCCGGTACGATGTACAGGTTGCCGCTCCAGTTGAAGGCATGTGGGAGGTACACAGCCACTTTTTCCGGACCAAGTCCAAGGTGGCTCAGGTCGTTCTGGGTGATGAATCCGAGCCGTTCCACTTCGGTGTTCCCACCCAGTTTCACCAGTACGGGCCTGTCGAATTTGCGCTTGCTGCCAACGATGGCCTCTACGAGGTCCTTCACGGCGTCGTACAAGGTCTTCAGGAAGGGTATGCGCTGCAGCAGCTCCTCCCCGAAGGTGGCCAGCGGTTCGTACAGGAAGGTGGTTCCCAACCAACCCACCACGGTAATGATGGCGAGCAGGGTCAGTAGCCCCAGTCCTGGGATGTCCAGCGGAATGATGCCATCGAGGAAGCGGAGGGACTGCCAGAGCGCCCATACGATGATGGTGACCGGTGCCAGGAGCAACAGACCCCGGAAGAAGAAGCTGAGCAGGATCCGTCCGATGCGGCGGGAGGTGAGGCTCATGGTGGCTGGGAACGCCGCAAAGCTAGGCGCCCTTTCGCGGTGAACACGTCAGAGGTTCTCCCGAAGCTTCTTCGGCAGGCTGGCCTTCACCAGTTCGTAGGAATGATCGGCCAATTCCAAAAGCAGCTTACCGGGTACGACACCTTGTGCATCCACGGTATTCCAGTGCTGCTTGTTCATGTGGTAGCCGGGCTTGATACCCTCGTATCGCTCACGCAGTTCCACTGCGCGCTCCGGGTCGCACTTGAGGTTCACGCTCTCGAAAGCGTCCACGTCCAGCAACGCGAAGATCTTTCCACCCACTCGGAACACCAGGACTTCCGGACCGAAGGGGAAGTCCTCGCTGAAGCCGGGTTTCTTCAGGCAGTGCGCCCGGAAGTCCTCCAAGGTCATGGCAACAGGGCATAAAGGACTGGCCGGCTGGGCGCCGCGTCGTTCATGAAATGGGGCAGCTGCAATTCGAGCAGGTAGTCGCCGTCGCGGACGTCACCGGCGATGTGCAGCAGTTCGGTGATCGTGCGCTCGCGGTCCACCGTGTTGGGGAAGTCCCAGAACGCGTGGTGGGCCGCCAATACGCCGCCATCCTCTTCGCGGTCCACGCTCGGCAGGTCCAGGAGCAGGTGCTTCACACCGATGCTGCGAAGCCATGCACAAGCGGTGCTTTGCAGGTAGGTGGGGTTGCTGCCGCTCCAGTCGCGGGTGGTGTTGTCGACCTGTGGAAGGGTGCGGATGATCAGTGCCTCGGGTGGGCGCTCGTTCACCGTGTGGCGCAGTTGTTCCAGGGTGATGACATGGTCGGTCTTCGCATCGGGGGCGCGGCGATCCTCGGGCCGTACGCTGATCAACTGAGCGGTGAAGAAGTAACGCTTCAGCTGATCCCCCACGGGATGCACATCCGGAGCGATGTGGCCCACGCTCTCGGTATGGGTGCCGTGCCCATGCGGATTGAAGAAGATGTTGCGGAAGTTCACCGGTGATCCCGCTTTCACCGCGTACTCGGTGTCGCCATTTTTTGCCGCTTCCATACGCACCGGGTCCACCCACCAAGCGCGCAGTTGCTCAGGGCCATCGTGCAAGGGAAAGGATAGGTCGATCGGTCTGGCGAGGTCTACCCGGAAGGTGCGACCGTGGTGGGTGATCTCAGCGATCATCGTCGGTTACGAAGAGGTCCGATGCGATGCGGTCCGCGAAGTGACGACCCGCTTTGCTCAAAACTAAGCGTCCATCCACTACGCTGATGTGCCCCTTCGACACATGCCGTTGGAAGGCCGACGAGTTGAGGCCAAGGGCATCCACCTCCAACTTGGCGATGTCCACCCCGATCGCGGTGCGCAGGCCTGTCATCAGACGCTCGTTCGTGCGTTGCGCTGGGGTGAGCGTCTCTTCCTCCCAATAGGATGCACTTTCTTTCACAGCCTTGCCATACACCGCATTGTTGGCGATGTTCCACCGGCGTGCGCGCCCATCGAACGAATGGGCCGACGGGCCGATCCCCAGGTAGGGTGTGCCTTCCCAATAGCTCTTGTTGTGGCGTGAATGGTGGCTTGGCTTTCCGAAGTTGCTGATCTCGTAATGGTCCAAGCCGGCCTGTTCCATGCGTGCCATCAGCCGATCGAACTGGGCACTTTGGTCCTCATCCCCGGGCATATGTACGCCGCCTTTCTTCACCTGGTGGGCCAACGCGGTCTTCTCTTCCACCGTGAGGCAGTAAGCGCTCAGGTGCGGCATGCCATGGTCTAGGGCGATGGTGAGCTGCTCGTCCCATTCGGCGAGCGTCATCCCCGGTAGCCCGTAGATGAGGTCGATGGTCCAGGTGGTGAAGCCTGCTTTCGCGATCAGGTCGATGCTGGTCAGCGCTTGCCTTGCATCATGCGCACGACCCATCCACTTCAACCTCTCGTCGCGGAAACTCTGCGTGCCCAAACTGATCCGGGTGATACCACCGGCTTTCCACGCGCCCAAGCGGTCGGACGTGATGTCGTCGGGATTGGCTTCAAGGGTGATCTCCGCATCCCGCTCCACCCGGAACAGGTCGCGGGCTTGCTGGATGAATGCCGTGATACGCCCCGGCTCCAGCAGGCTCGGTGTTCCTCCACCGAAGTAGATCGTGGCCACACGGCCATCGCCCAATTCACGGCTTCGCTTGATCATCTCGAGCTCCATCGCGTCCAGCACTCCGCCACGGTCCTTCGACGTGCTGAAATGGAAGTCGCAGTACGTGCAGGCTTGGCGGCAGAAGGGGATATGGAGGTAGATGCCGGACATTCTTGTACTACTGGACCGTGTTGACGGTGGCTTCTCGGATCCGACTTCGGGACCAACGGCTCCGCGCTTCAATTCGCTGCACGTTCATTCGCTCACCAGCGCCGTGCGCAATACCCCTTGGTTCAAGGTGATCCGGAACGTGGTGCCTTTGCCCGGGGCACTGCGCTTCACGATGATCTTGCCGCCGTGGTATTGTTCGATGATGCGTTTGCTCAGCGAGAGGCCAAGACCCCATCCGCGCTTCTTGGTGGTGAAGCCCGGTTGGAAGACAGTGCGGTGCTGCGAGGCGGGGATGCCTTTTCCGGAGTCAGTCACATCCACATATACCTCGCCACCTTCCGGCATGATCTCCACCGTGATGGACCCTTCGCCTTCCATGGCATCCACCGCATTGCGGATGAGGTTCTCGATCACCCAGCTGAAGAGGGCCCTGTTCAGGGGAACCACCATGTCCGCATCGTGCGGTTGGTGTACTTCGATCTTCACACGGCCCGGCAACCGTGGCCGCAGATAGAGCACGGTGGCGCGTAAGGTGTGGTAGAGTTTCTCCGGTGTAAGGTCAGGCGCCGATCCGATCTTGCTGAAGCGCTCCGTGATCACTTCGAGGCGATCCACATCCTTGCGCATCTCGATCACCGCTTCGGGGTTGTTCTCCTTCAGCAGTTCCATCCACGCCATCAAGGAGCTCAACGGTGTGCCCAGTTGGTGTGCGGTCTCCTTGGCCATGCCCACCCACACCTGGTTCTGTTCAGCATTGCGGAAGATGCTGAAGAGCGCATAGGCCACGATGAGGAAGAGGCCGAGGATGACCAGTTGCACGTAGGGGAAGTAGCGCAGCTGGGTGATGACCAGCGATTCCTCGTAGAAGATGTAGTTGCGGCCCTTGCCCGGCAGGTCGAAGGCGATGGGTGCGTTGGCCTGGGCCATGGTGCGGATCCGTGCTTGTAATGCGGAACTGTCCTGCGCGATCTCCGGCTCGATGTTCCCCATTTCGATCACGCGCGTCTGCGTGCTGTCGGTGTAGATCACGGGTACGGCCGCCGTGCTCATCACCGTCTCCGAGATGAAGGAGCGGATGATGCCATCCATCACCTCGTGCAGCTCGGTCACCACTTTCGAGTCCTTGTAGTAGAGCAGCTGTTTCTCCACGCCGGGGATGGCGATGCCGATGGGCTTGTACACCTTCGCCATGGCCTTGATCTCCTCGGCCAAGCGCTTCGGGTCGTTCACCACGGTGCTGTCCATGTTGCGGTCGAACCGCTTGTTGCCCTTTTCATCCGTGATCACCACGGGAACAGTGGTGTTGTCGCTCACCACGCGCAGGTAGAAGGAGAAGTCGGTCTCGTCGCTGCTGCCCAGGCGTTGCATGGCCTCGGCGAAGAGCTGCACCTTCTTGCGCTCCTCATCGCGCAGCCGCTCGAAGAGCTTCTCCGTGTAGTTGACCAGTTCAGCGCGGTTCTTCACCGCTTCGGCCCAGAGCTCGACCTTGCGGCGCTCCTCGGCCCGGATACGCTCCACGATGGTGTTGCTGTACCACAACGAGGCCCCGACGATGAGCATCGCCACCACAGCGAGCACCAGCTTCCATCGTTGTTTACGGGAGTACAGATCCATCGGCGGCGTGAAGTTCGGGAGAGTGCGGCTATTCACCGCAACGGCGCTACGAACGCTACGGGTCCGCAACGAATGGCAGGGATAAGGCGGTTGAACCTGGACGTGGCGCTCACTTTGCGTCCTTTGCGTCGTTGCGGTGGTGGATCACTCCACCTCGAAGATGACCTCTTCCTCCTCCTGTTGATCCTTCATCAACCGGCCCAGCCCTTTGCGTTGGCGGGCTTGCGTGCCCTGCGCACCAGCCGTGGGGTTGGTGTCCAGCCCCTGTTCTTCCACCTCGAAACGGGGTGCTGCGGGGTCGACCACCTTGGCCGCCGGATCAGCGGGCTGTGTCTTCCCTTTGAAGAAGCCCAGTTCTTCCCGCAGGATCTGCTTCAACTCCTGTTTCTCCTGCTTGAACTGTTTCTGGCGTTTCGCCGCGGCCATGGCGCCATCGTTGCCGAATTGAGGGTCGTTGGCCGTGCCGTACATGTGCAGGAAGAGCCGCATGCCCGTGCCGTCGTCCACCACTGGACCGAACTCGTCATCCGCACTGCCCTTGCGGAACAGGTCGCTCAACCTGAAGTTGAGGTGGTGGTCGATGCGGTCGTTGAACCAGTGGGTGCCGCTCAGCTCGATGTCCATCACCGAGCTGCTCACCAGCATTTGCGGGATGTGCACAGCGCCGTTGCGGATCTCGATCTGGTTCTCGAGCCGCGCGAATCGGATGTCGCCCAGGCGCCGACGCAACTCGGGGACATCCACGAAAGGCGCGACCAGCTTGTTCTTCTGCAAGTGATCCGCCACTTCCAGCATCGGCGCATGTCCTTTGATCACGCCGTTGTCCACGCCGATGTCGATCACGCAGACCAAGCGGTCCATGTCCAGCTTCATGGCCGGCGATAGCGGGGCGTTGAAGGCCACCTGGGCCTTGGTGCGCCCGCTGATGTGGCGGTGGCCGATGAACTCCTGTCCGAAGTCCTGGAACTCCTTGAACAACTGCTGCAGTTCGATGCCATCCAACGATGCGTTGATGGCCAGCGGATAGGACCGCGAGGCATCGCGCGCATCCAATTCCAAAGCACCACTCACCGTTCCGGATGCGGTGGCGAAGGTCATCGGGCTCACCCGGAGGATGCTGCCCTTCATGTTCACCGTTCCGCGTATATCAGAGGCCTTGAACTCCTCGAACACCAGTTCGTCCACGCGCGCTTGCAAGGCCAGTTCGATGGAAGCAGGCAAAGTGAGCTCGTAGTCCTTGCTCGTAGCATCCGCTCCTTCGCTGCTGATGAGTGCGGCCAGGTCGATGCGCGGCGAGCTGCCCTTGGCCTCGATCACCAAACGTTGATCATCGAAGAGCAGATAGGGGATGAGGTTGCGCAAGGTCCCGCTAAGGACAAGTTCGTTCCCCTGAAGCACCGTCTTCAAGCCTTGCACGGTGGCGTCGTTCCCGTGGATGGCCAGGTCGGCATCGAGTTGTTGCACGGTGTGGCGCACACCCTTCAATTTCAAGGTGGCGTTGCGTGTGGCCAGGGTGCCATTGACGTTCAAAGCCCGGAGATCGGCGGCGCGCACATCGCCCATGTCGCGCAATTTTCCGCGGATGTGCAGGTCGGCGCTCAACCGGCCGCTCACCTGTTCCAAGGTGTCCACTTGTGCGAAGCGGAGCAGATCGGCCAGCGCGATGTCGCTGCGGAGGTCGGCCTTCACCGTGGCGTTCGTAAGCCCGTTGCTCTGCCAGTTCCCGCTCAAAGTGCCGCCGCCGCTGCGGGCGGAGAAGTTCTTCACTACGAGTTTCTGAGGAACGCCGCTTGGCGAAAGGTCCAACGCGAGTTCGCCGAATACATCGCTCACCGTGGTTCCGCTGCGTTGTTCCTTCAGTCGGCCTTTGGTCACCTTCGCGCCCAGCGAAAGCGATGGGCCGCTCACCGGACCGCTGTAGTGCACGGCCAGGTCCACCTCTCCCTTCATGGTGTAGCCTGCGAGGCTATTCTTCATGCCATCTGGTAGCAAGTTCACCGCATCGGCCAGTTCCAGACCCAGGCCATTGGCCCGCAAGTCCACGGCTGTTCCGCTGGCATCCTCGGTAACAGCCAGCGTCACTTCCAAGGGTACAGTGCCAACGTTGAGCTCGCCTTTCGTGATGCGGAATAGTGCATCAGGGGCGCCGAATTCCATGTTCAGCTTCAGGTAGGCTTCTCGATCGGCGAGGACGGTCGTTCTCCCGTCCATCCAGGCCAGCAGGTGCGCATCGCCGTTCAGGGTCAGTGTGTTCAAGGACTCGCCGAAACGTCCGCTCAGGGCGAGAACATCGCTGTGGGTGGTAATGATCAAGGCCGATCGATCATCGTGGTAGCGGACGTGCAGGTCGTTGAAACTGACCTTGTCCAGGTTGATCGGCGAAGATCCTGTCTGGGTGCTATCGGTCTTCCAAACGATGTAGTTGCCCCGGCCATTGGTGTCCAATCCGGGATAGAGCCTAGCCTGGGTGGCGTGGATCTCCTGCACGGTATAGTCGCCGCTGAACAGGTCCCAGAGGCTGAATTCCAGGAAGAGTTCCTTGGCGTAAAGCAAGGTGTCCGGTCGGGCGTCATCCGAACGCACTTCCATGGCGAGCACATCGTTCAACCGCATGCTGGCCTGGGGAAAGCGCGCCACCAGGGTCAGACTCATGCCGCTGACGGAGACCGGGGTGGCGAGTTCGGCGTTGACCGCCCCGATGAGCTTGGCCTTCACCTCATCCTCGTAAACGTGGGCCAACACCACCAGCGTTCCGAACCCCAGCACGAACAAGGCGGCCAGGATCAACACGGCGTTGCGGACGATACGGATCATCAGGAAGATGCGAAAGGTACCCCGGGCCATACTGCACTAACGGCAAGATCCGTGCTGTTCGTTCACAAGGCGATGTTGGGTGTGGTCGGGGGGGGTCGAAACTTCAAGTGAAGAAGCATTCGGGATGGTACGAACCGTTCATGCCATGATCATGCGGATTCATCACGCAAGCTGGATCATTGGGCGATCTAACCGAACGGCCTCTTGGATGGGCCCGTATCATCGGCCATGCGCAGCACGATCATCATCCTCGCAGCGGCTTTGCCGGTGTTTCGCGCCAGCGCCGCGACCTATCATGTGGCCCCCGGCGGTAACGATCAAGCCTCGGGCCAGACCATGGCCACGGCATGGGCGACCTTGCAGCATGCGGCGGACATGGCGTTGGCGGGTGATACGGTGTTGGTGTCTCCGGGCTCTTACCAAGGCTTCGCGGCCATGGATCACAGTGGCTCAGTGCTGGCTCCCATCGTCTTCAGGGCAGCGGATGATGGGGTGTTGATCGATGTCCCCTGTTCCTACAACAGCCAGGACGGGATCAACGTGGAGAACGTGAGCTGGGTGGTGGTGGAGGGGTTCGCTGTCGTGGGCATGCCCCGGGCAGGCATCCGCACCGCCCTCAGCGACCATGTGGCGATCCGAGGGAACACCTGCGCCAACAATGGCAAATGGGGCATCCTGACGGGTTTCGCGGAGCATTGCATCATCGAACACAACACGTGCAGCGGAAGTGTGCTGGAGCACGGCATCTACTTCAGCAATAGCGCTGATGACCCCATCATCCGCTACAACCACTGCTTCGACAACCGCGCCAACGGCATCCATATGAACGGCGATGCGAGCTTGGGCGGCGATGGGGTGATCTCCAACGCACAGGTCCATGGCAACGTGATCCATGGCAATGGCATCGGAGGCGGCAGTGGCATCAACTGCGATGGCGTGCGCGACTCCTGGATCCATGGAAATCTGCTGTACGACAACCACGCCAGCGGCATCAGCCTGTACCGCATCGATGGGGGAGGGCCCAGCGTGAACAACAAGGTGTACAACAACACCATCGTGAACGCGGCGGACGCTCGCTGGTGCGTGAACATCACGGAGGGCTGCACCGCGAATCAGGTGATCAACAACATCCTCATCAACCAGCATCCTTTCCGGGGGAGCATCGTGGTGGATGTCACGGCACTCAACGGCTTCGCGAGCGATCACAACCTGGTGATGGAGCGACTGAGCCCTGACGGCGATGCCACCATCCTTGACTTGCCGGGCTGGCAGGCCCTTGGGTACGACCTCAACTCACAGGTGGTGCAAGCCCAATCGGCGTTATTCGCCGCACCGGGATCGGATTTCCGTGCGGTAGCGCCCGATGCACAACAAGTGGATGCCGGCAGTGCGGTGGTGAGCGCGGTGGTGACCGTGGATCTGGATGGTACACCACGGCCACAAGGGTCGGCCTATGACATCGGTTGTTACGAGGTGGCTGTGGCCACCAGGCTCGATGAGCCTATCGCACACCTCGCTAGGGTCAGCACCGATGTAGGCGCCATCACGGTACTCTCGCTCGAAGCCCACGACCATGTGAAGGTGTTCGACCTTACCGGTCGCGTTCACTTCAATGCCCTTGTGGAGGCCGGCGATCGGCACATCACTGTAAGCACACCCGGTGTCTACCTCGTGCAGGTGACCCAAGCCAGGAACCACGCGCTGGCGACCACCCGGGTTTTCGTGCCGTGAGTGACCCTCTATTTGCGTTTGCTCAGAAAGAGCACCTCCTTTTCCGTGAGGTGGCGCCATTTCCCGCGTGGTAGGTCCTTCTTCGTGAGTCCGGCGAACACCACGCGGTCCAGCTTCACCACTTCGTAGCCCA
>DAOORM010000028.1:0-11656 GCA_035389265.1 Flavobacteriales bacterium
CGTCGGACACTGAGAACCCAGCCGTGGGTCCCGCCAAGCCCTCGACCATTGCTGTAACAGATGCCGCACACCCCGCAAGGTCGGTCACCTCTACCATATGGTTCCCAGGAGAAAGTCCGGAAGCCGTGGGCGTGGCTTGAGGTGGCGTGGTATTCCATAAGATGACATATGGACCCATTCCACCATTGACATCAACGGTGGCCGAACCATTGGGAAGCCCGCAGTATGCCGGTGCTGTGGACACCTCGACCACAATGGCAGCTGGCTGTGCTACGGTCACTGAGACCACTCCCACACAACCGTTCGAATCAGTCACCGTGGCCGCCCAAGTACCAGCAACCAATCCCGAAGCTGTTGCCGTGGCTTGCTCAGGTAACGTATTCCATAAGTAGGTGAACGGGGCGGTGCCATTGGTCACCGAAACGGTGGCCGTTCCATCGGATGCACCATTGCACGAAACATCGATGTGGTCAACGGCGAGCTGTACCGCACCAGAAGAGATGACCTGCCCGGTGACCAAGGCGCTGCAACCACCGGCATCGGTAACCACGACCGTGTAGTCCCCACTACCCAAACCCGTGATCGTAGCCGTATTCTGTGCCGGTGTTGTGGACCAAGAATACCAATAGGGACCGACTCCGCCGCTTGGTATCGCAGTAACGCTTCCATTCTGCAAGCCACAGATGGCCGGGGTAACAGAAAGTGCTACTGTCAAGGGCTCTGGTTGGTCAATATCTACTGTCGCAACGCCCATACAGCCGTTAGCATCTGTTGTGGTGACCGTATAGCTCCCCGCCGGAATTCCTGTTGATGTTGCTCCCACCTGAACTGGCAACGTGCTCCAACTGTGGGAGTAAGGTGGGCTACCACCGCTTGCGACCACGGACGCAGCGCCATCGGACAAGCCGAAACAACTGGCATTCACTGAGCTCGTCGAGAGCACGGGACTGGGATACACTACCGCGGTGACTTGAGCCATCGCAACAGAGCCATTCACGTCTGTTGCAGTGACCGTGTAGGTTGTCGTTGTTGATGGGCAAACATTATGCGGACCAAGGCCATCTGCCACACCATTGGACCATGTGACGGTATAGGGCGGGTGATCCGCATTTTCCAGCGTGGCAACCAGATCGATGCAGCCACCGGCACAGGTTTCGCCTGCAGTGACCGAGATGGTATGCGCACAGGTTTCCACGTCGATAGTGATCTCGGCTGTTTCAATTTGTGACCCGCAACTCCCTGCAACGGTCGAACTTACCGTATAGGTCATGGGCGACGCCGGGGAAACCGTGAACGGACCAGGACCGCTACCGATGTTAGGGGTCCAGGTGTAGGCCCCTCCTCCTCCCGCGGCCGACAACGTTGCAGTGGCACCGCAGGAAAGCTGGGTGCTACTGGCTGTGATCTCAAGCGGTGCCGTTACAGGGCAGGTCTTTGTGAGCACCAAGTTGTCCACGATCAAATAACCGACGGGCGAACCGGAGACCGAGGTCATCGCATCATTCCGAAAGTTGCCAAGGACGATCCAGGTCTCATTGCCGGTGGCGCAGAACGTGCCACTTCGCGTTGTGCAGCTAGAGATCACGTCGCCCGAGGCGAGCTGCCAATAGGGTTGTGCATTGATCGGGGAGCTGGGGCCAAAAAACATCGCCCCGCCGTTCTGTAGATCCGTGTTCACCGGTTGGTCCGTGAACCAAATACCCAGGCCATCGTTGGGACTAAAGCCGGAACCACCACGGACCTCTGCACTAAAGCAGTACGCAACTCCAGCCTCCAAGGGAGCTAGCAGTTGGCTTTGAATGTACTCGCGCGCATTGATGCCTGAGCCGACAGCTATGGTATAGAACCCCACAGAAGCCACCCCAGAGCCGCAATTGGTGGTGCTCATAGCGGAACAGCTACTGTTAAAATAGTCCGGCGAGCCGTAAGCACCACCGATAACGTCTTCTGTTCCGACCCAACCTTGTACCGGCGACTGATCCAGATACAGTTGGGCATCGGCCACGGAACAGAACGAGGTGGTCTCTTCGAAGCTTGGGTTATTGATCAAGTTGGGTCCACAAGGGTCTGCGCATTGGGCACATGTTGCCGTAGAACACAGCGCCCAAAACAACCCAGTGACCCACCTCTCCCTTTGGAGCTTTCCGAGACCGAACGAAATAGGTCGATGCCCGATGCTCATACTACCTGAGTTTGATCGGATCTAGCGGGATCTTCTCCCTCAAAGATAATCAGGACCGCACCTCCAACATAGTCCTATCAGCCACCCACCGTGTACACCGCTTCAGCCACATCGCCATTGATCGGAGGCCGCTCTTTTACCAGGCGTACGCGCCAACGTAACGCGGGGTCCCATTCGGACTTCAAGGCTTTGAGTATGCGATGTGCAACGTGTTCGATCAAGTCAGCGCGCAAGGCCATTTGTTCCATTACAATGGCCGTTACCCGGCTATAGTCCACTGCATGCTCCAAGCGGTCGCTGGTCTCGGCCAACACCAGATCTCCTTCCACCGAAACATCAACCCGGAAGCTGCCGCCGATCCGGGTTTCTTCGGTCAGGCATCCATGGTAGGCATATACGCGAATGCCGTTCACCTCCATCAAGCCCATGTGCGGCAGTGTTCGAGGCCTGACCGAAGGCGAAGGATCACTTCCGCTCTACCTAACAAAGCACTTACCTCGAACATGCCCGGACCTTGCATTCGCCCTGCTACGAACAACCGATAGATCGGCATCAACTGACCCACTTTCAAACCCTTCTCCTGAAGCACTCCGTTGAACGCAGGCTCCAGCTCCTTCGGACCGAAAGACTCCAAGTCTTCCAAGGCGCAGATGTAGGCTTCTAGCGCAGGGGCGAGTTCCGGCTTCCAGCGCTTCTTCAACTCCTCCTCCGCAGCCGAACCCGCTTGTAGTGGGAGGCCGGAAGTGAACAGGTACGTCCCTTCCAGCATGTCATCCACGAAGGTGGCTCGCTCCTTCAGAAGCTTCGCCGCTTGAGTGGCTCGCTCTAATGTGGCTTCGACTCCCTTGGTACGCAGGCGCTCTTGGAGTTGTGCGCCCAGCTCAGTATCCGGTCGTTCGCGCAGATACTGTTGGTTGAACCACTTCGTCTTCTCCGGATCGAACTTGGCGCCTCCCTTGTGCACCCGAGATAGGTCGAACAGACTGATCAGCTCATTGAGGCTCATGATCTCTTGATCCGTTCCGGGATTCCAACCCAATAAAGCCAACATGTTGATGAAGGCCTCGGGGTAGTAGCCCTTCTCCCGATAGCCGCTGCTTTTCTCCCCGCTGGAAGGATCCACCCAGTCCAAGGAAAAGACCGGGAAGCCGAGCCGGTCACCATCGCGCTTGCTGAGTTTGCCGTTTCCGTCGGGCTTCAGGATGAGCGGCAGGTGGGCGAACTCGGGACGCTCCCAACCGAAGGCCTCATAGATGAGCACGTGCAGTGGTGCACTGGGCAACCACTCCTCGCCGCGGATGACGTGGGTGATCCGCATCAAGTGGTCATCGACGATGTTCGCCAAATGGTAGGTGGGCATGCCATCGCTCTTGAAGAGCACCTTGTCGTCGATATTGGCACTATGCACCACCACCCAGCCTCGGATGATATCCTCGAAACGCACCTCGGCATGGCGCGGCACCTTCAACCGAACAACGTACTGGTCGCCTCGAGCCAACCGCTCCCGAACCTCATCGGCGCTCAGGGTGAGCGAGTTCTTCATGTGCTCCCGGGTCACTGCGTTGTACGCGGGTGCGGCCACGCCTGCCGCTTGTAAGCGGGCGCGCATGGCATCCAATTCTTCAGGTGTGTCGAACGCGTAGTAGGCCTTGTCCTTGGCGATCAACTCCTCCGCGTATTCCTTGTACAAGTGCTTGCGGTCGCTCTGCCGATAAGGTCCGTCCGGTCCACCCAACCACGGGCTTTCGTCCGGCACGAGCCCGCACCACTCGAGGCTTTGTTTGATGTACTCCTCGGCACCCGGAACGTACCGCGTTTGATCGGTATCCTCGATCCGCAGCAGGAACTCGCCCCCATGCTTGCGGGCGAACAGATAATTGTAAAGAGCGGTGCGCACACCCCCCATGTGCAACGGACCGGTAGGGCTGGGGGCGAATCGAACGCGAACGGACATGCTTATCGTATGGTCCCGGGTCGCCTGGCGCAACGTGCGCACCGTCATAGACCCCGGTGTGAGGCGCGAAGGTAACAGGCGCGCGCGCTGTGGGCGGCGCTCAGATCTGGACCCCCTTCACCAACAAGCGCTGCCAAGCCGTGTGCTTGCGCAAGTAGGTCTTCACATAGGGGCTGTATGGCACGAGCTTCATCCCCTTGGACTCCACCCAGGCCAACACCTTTTCGGTAAGCACAGCCGCGATATCCATCCCGTCCAATGCTGTCGGTATCGTAAGCTGTGTGAGGAAGATCCGGTCGGGCGTTCGGTCATACTCCATACGGGCCCGGTGGCCCGAGACCACCATCACGAACTGGCGCGATTCTTCTTCGTCGATCAACACGAGTGTTCCCGGGTCGAGCGTTGGGGCTAAGGTCTTCGTCGGCATGATGAGGCCGCGAATTTACATCCGACCGCATTTGCCCCGAGCAACACAGCCCCACCTAGAAATTCAATGTGGCGCTTAGAAAGGGCATCCCAACGGGCGTCACCTTGGTGGTGAACTCACGGTCGTAAGCCAATCCGAGGTCTATCGCTAGCTCATCGCCGAGAATGCGGATTCCGAAGCTGTGCGCCAAGAAATCGCGGTCCGGGTCGGTGAATACCCAATGCTCCGTTACGAACATGATGTTCGCGAATGCCCGGGCCGCACCACCGAAATTGAACACCGGACCTTCGCCTGAGCGCTGGCCATCATGGGTGAGGCCCCCGGCCACGGTGAGCTGGTAGTCCTTGTTCCCGATCGTGAACATGGCCAATCCGGTGAAAATACCCGGCGGTATCGTAGTGCCCTCGGGCACTGAAGCACCTACCGGGACGCGTGCGTTCAAATAGGTGACCGAAGCCCCTAGGTGGAACACCTCCGATGCAGACCCTGACACTTGGATCCGGCCAGTATAGACAGGGCCTCCATCACGCGCTCTGATCAACGAGACCAGATCAAGTGAACCGCCTACTGAAAGATGCTCGGTGAGTCCGTAGGAAATGGCATTCAACGAGACCATGGTGTTCTTGTAGAACCCCGTCTGTTTCCTAAGTGGAATGGCCGAGTACGAGGCGAAATAATGCGAGCCGTAGGTGTTGTTGGAACGCTTCACTCGTGCCGAAAGTCGACGTCCCTTGGCTGTGCTCCACGTCGAAGTTCCTTCGCCGAGCCCACCGTAAGCGTGGGCCTTCTCGGCAACTAGCAGCATGACACCAGCCAGCAAGATGGGCAACATGGAACCCACGCGAATACACGAACCGCCCCACATATGCTTGTAGACGGAATGAACGCCATCAAGATGCCTCTTCGCCATTGCTTCCTCAATGGTACGACGATCGGAACTACGCAGGTTTCCTTGGCTCTGGCGCCTGCTATCTGGTACAGAGCAACAACACATGCCTCCTTTGCGTCTCCGAATAGCTACATTTCTACCGCCAACCCCTCCACCATGGACCGTTCCATACTCCTTGCCCTTCTAACACTTATTGCGGTCCTCCCGGCGCAGGCGCAAGGCGGATGCGCCCCACCGATCGCCTCATTCTCCGGCCCCTCGGCTACGCCGATCCGGATATGCCAAGGAGACGAACTTGTTTTCGACGCTAGCGAAAGCGAAGCTGCCGAAGGTCAAGTTATCGTGCAATGGATCTGGAGCATTCATGGATCCCGCGATACGACCGCCTTCAATACGGCCAACCACTTGTTCAGTGAGCCAGGCGTCTTTGAAGTCACCCTGGAGGTGGTCGACGACATCGGCTGCAGCAGCGGCGAGACCGCGCCCATCCACATCCTTGTGAGTGGCTCACCGGACTTCGAGGGCACTACCGTGCCTTCGCAAGCTTGCGAAGGCGACGAGTTCATCCTCCAAGCATTCGCCGAACAACCTCCCATGATCGGGTATCCCATAGCATGCACCGCACCGGATAATCCCGTCCCGCTTATCGATACACCTACTCCGCCATCCACCTCCAGCCTGCTGGTCGCCGGCCAAAGCACGGCTCCGCTGGCCTCGTTGGCCGAACTGGGCGATATCTGCCTCGACATCGAGCACTCCTACATGGGCGACCTCATGCTGATGGTGACATGCCCCAACGGCCAATCGGTGGTGTTGCACGACCAGGGCGGCGGAAGCATATTCCTAGGAGATGCGAACGATGATAAATCC
The DNA here is from genome assembly GCA_035389265.1 of Flavobacteriales bacterium. Lineage (GTDB taxonomy): Bacteria > Bacteroidota > Bacteroidia > Flavobacteriales_F > PHOS-HE28 > PHOS-HE28. The sequence continues at coordinate 6,323 of DAOORM010000028.1, forward strand.
GGCATACCCGGCGAATGCTTCCGTTATTGCTTTGGGCTGGCTCCCGAGTTCGGTACGATGGAGGCTTCGGCTTTCGATAATTTCATCCCCGTTGGTGATCGTTTCGCACTGGCCCCCGGGCGTTATACGAGTGTTCAACCCCTTGAGCAACTCTTGGGTTGTCCTATGAACGGCACTTGGACGTTCTCCTCAACGGACAACTTCGGCGCGGACGATGGCTACCTCTGTGGCTGGTGTATCTCCTTCGGCGAGACCCCGGATAGTTCTTTCATCGACCAAGGCCCAACGCTCGGCACCTCGGCAGATTCGAGCTTCTGGTCTGGCACGGGTGTGTCGAACACTTCTGGATCCCCGGGGCAAGGGGCCCTTCTGGCCATCCCCGGCGAGCACACCATCGACTACACCGTCTTGGATGATTACGGTTGCGAACACCTCGTCTCGTTCCCCTTCTCCGTGGGCGATGTTCCCGAGCCGGCCATCATCAACAACACCGAACTCGGATTGCTCTGCGCACAGCCTACTGGAGCGGGATACACTTACCAGTGGAGCTATGCCGGGCAACCGGTCGTAGGTGCCGAAGGCGTGTGCTTCACCCCACCCGGTAGCGCCGCGGTATCCGTAGAGGTAACTACCCCGCAAGGGTGCTCAGGATCCACGACCCTTCTCAATACCGGAATCCTCGCTAACTCGACCAGCAACGCACCGATACTGATCCAGCCCACCGTGAACAGCGGGCGATTCACGATCACATTGTCCGAAACACTTGCCGGGCCAATGCGGGTCCAGTTGTTGGATGCCTTGGGACGTTCCGTGTTCCAGGAGGTGAGCCTCGGGGCCGGTCCTTCCATCAGTTTGGACTTGGTGGGGCGGTTGCCCGCAGGCGCTTACTCGGTCCTGGTGCAGCGTTCAGGATCGCGCGCTGTCGGCCGAATGGTGGTCGAATGAACCGGAGGGGTTCGGCACGTGCTTCCCGGGGGCCCTCGGTCTTACCGTAGCTTTGTTCTGCAACATCCGCTTCGGCATGGCCGTTGTGGAGAGGGAACATCATGCAGGACCAACGCGACTTGATCGCCAAGCTCGACGGCTTCATCCGGAAGTACTACAAGGACCGCGCGATACGCGGCCTGCTGTACAGCATCGGTCTGCTCGTTCTCTTCTTTCTGGCAGCCGCACTACTGGAGTATTTCGGCCATTTCGGCACGGCGGCACGCACGGTCCTCTTCTGGAGCACCTTGGCTGCGGCGGGCTTTGTAGTGGCGCGGTTCATCGCTATCCCCCTCCTGAAACTCTTCCGGCTCGGGCAGGTGATCTCCCACCAGGAAGCCGCCGGGATCATTGGAACCCACTTCACCGAGGTGAAGGACAAACTCCTGAACACGCTTCAACTCCGCGATCAGGCGGCTGCAGAACCACAGCAACGAGCCCTCATCGACGCGGCTATCGCCCAACGCAACCGCGAATTGGGGCCGATACCATTCGCCAATGCCATCGACCTAGGGCGCAACCGCCGCTACCTGCGGTATGCCCTCCCTCCGCTCGCGCTGTTGATCGTCCTGCTTTTCGCAGCACCGAGCTTGATCACCGGTCCCACGGAACGGCTGCTCGCGCACCGCAGTGAATTCATCCCGGAGGCTCCGTTCCGCTTTGTCCTGGAGAACGACTCGCTGCTCGTTCCCGAGGCGCAGGACTTCGAAGTCATCGTGGCGATCGACGGACAAGCCATACCGCAACAAGTGGAGTTGGAGGTCGGCGGGCAGCGCATTCCTATGGTGAAGAAGGACGCGACCCACTTCAGCCACCGCTTCCGCAACGTTCAGGAGAACACGGCTTTCAACTTCACGGCCGAGGGTTTCCGTTCGGAGAGCCATACTCTGCGCACCATTCCGGATCCACTGCTGTTGGACTTCACGCTTTCGCTGGAATATCCTGGATACCTCGGACGGCCCAACGAGACCGCCAGCAACACTGGCGATATCACCGTGCCAGCCGGCACACGGATCACGTGGAACGTGAACGCCCGTAGTGCCGACTTCATGGACCTCGCGTTCGACGACACCACCTTCGCCCTAACGCCCACAGCCACCAATGAAGGTGCGGGCGCTTTCCGCGCATCGCGTCGCTTGCTTCAGAGCCGCACCTACCGGATGACCCCACGGAACGGCGCGCGGTCAGCAAGAGACCCCTTGCAATACAGGGCCGAGGTCGTCCCAGACCTCTACCCCACGATCCAAGTGGAGACCCGCACGGATAGCACGGCCCTCAAGCGCCTCTTCTACCGCGGTGACCTCGCCGACGACCACGGATTCAAACGCCTGCTCTTCCATTATCGGTTCGTGAACGGTGGCGACAGTGTGCCCGTGGATCTGCGGAGCGGCGTGAAGGAGCTGCCTATAGATCCACGCAACACCCGGCAGGAATTCTTCCACAGTTGGGACGTCTATGGATTCACAATCAACCCGGGTGATAAGATCGAACACTGGTTCGAAGTCTGGGATAACGATGGCGTGAACGGCAGCAAGAGCGCGCGCAGCACGCCCCATGTGTTCGAAGCCCCGACCTTGAAAGAGCTGGCTGAAAAGGAGGAGCAGCAGAGCGAGGCCATCAAAAGCAGTTTGAAACAGAACATCAAGGAAGCACAGGACCTGCAGAAGGAACTGGACAAGCTGCGGCGGGAGATGCTCGAGAAGAAGGACCTGAACTGGCAGGACAAGCAGAAGCTGGAGAACGTGATGCAGCGCCAACAACAACTGCAGCAGGAAATCGAGAAGAGCACCGAGCAGTTGCGCGAAAGCCAACAACAACAGCAGGAGTTCAGGCCCCAGGACGAGCGCCTCCTGGAGAAACAGCGGCAGGTGCAGGAGCTCTTCGAGAACGTATTGAGCGAGGAGATGAAGGAGCTCTACCGTCAGGTCCAGGAGCTGATGGAGAAGTTGGACAAGGACAAACTCCAAGAGCAGCTTCAGGAGATGAAGATGGATCAGGAGGACATCGAGAAGGAGTTGGACCGTGCGCTCGAGACCTTCAAGCGGATGGAAGTGGAGCAGAAGGCGGAGGACATCGCCAAACAGCTGGAAGATCTAGCGGACAAGCAGGAAGAACTGGCCCAAGAGACCGAACAAGGAAAGACCGATCAGGAGGAGCTGAAAGAGCGGCAGGAGGAGCTGAACAAGGAGATGCAGGACCTGACTGAACAACTCGACGAACTCCAACAGAAGAACAGCGAACTCGAAAGTCCGATGGACATCCCCAAAACGGATGAACAGGAGAAGAACATCCAGGACGAACAGCAACAGAGCAGTGACGAACTGGACAAGAAGCAGAACAAGAAAGCCAGCCAGTCCCAGAAAAGCGCGGCCGAACAGATGGACCAGCTCGCCCATGAGATGAAGAGCAGCATGCAAAGCGCGGCGCAAGAGCAACAGGAAGAGGACATGGAGGCCCTGCGGCAGCTACTGGAGAACATCGTGCAGCTCAGCTTCGATGAGGAAGCGCTGATGGAAGCCGTGGGGACCACGAGCACCAAGGACCCCCGATTCGTGGAGCACGGTCGCACCCAACGCAAACTACGCGATGACGCGAAGGTGATCGAGGACTCCTTGTTCGCCCTTAGCAAGCGGGTGCCGCAGTTGGAGAGCATCGTGAACCGGGAGATGAACGCTGTGAACGGGAACATGGACGAAGCCCTAAGGCTCTTGGGCGACGCACGGGCCAACGATCGTTCCAAACCCATGGCCGCCGACAAGCAACAACACGCCATGACCAGCTTGAACAACCTAGCCCTATTGCTGGATGAGGCCCTTCAGCAGATGATGGCGCAGATGAACGCGCAGAGCAAACCGGGCAGCGGCAATTGCAGTAAACCCGGTGGCGCAGGGAGCAAGCCGGGCGACAAGGCGAAAATGGCCAAGATGAAGGCTAACCAACAGGCCTTGCAGAAACAGCTCGAGGAGATGCGCAAGGCCATGCAAGAGGGCAAGAAGCCGGGCGAGAAACCGGGTGAGAAGAACCCCGGTGGCATGGGCATGCCCGGCATGAGCCAACAGCTTGCGCAGATGGCCGCCCAGCAGGCCGCCATCCGAAAAGAGATGCAGAAGCTCGCACAAGAGCTGAACAAGGACGGCAGTGGAGCCGGAAACCCGCTGAACAAGTTGGCCGAGCAGATGGAACAGAACGAGAAGGACATCGTCAACAAGAACATCACCCCGGAAACCCTGCGCCGCCAGCAGGACATCATGACCCGGCTTCTGGAACACGAAAAGGCCGAGCGCGAAAGGGAACTCGACCAGCAGCGCACCAGTAACGAGGGAAAGCCGTTGCCAGCCGCCGATCCAGCCCGTTACTTCGACTACCAGCGCCGGAAAGCACGCGAGGCGGAACTGTTACGAACAGTGCCCCCGGGATTGAAGCCGTATTATCGCGATCGGGTCAATGCCTATTTCGGTACTTTTGACCGACCCTGAACGCCATGGCCGCTTTGATCGAAGAGCTCGAATTCACCCAACGGATCGACTTCCCCGCCAAGGCCGAGAACATCGCTCTCGCAGAGAAGCTGATCGACGAGGCCTGCACGAAGAACAACGTGCACGAAAGTCACTACGGCAACATCCTGATCGCCCTGACCGAAGCGGTGAACAACGCCATCCACCATGGCAATGGACTCGATCCAGCAAAGTCCGTCACGGTGGGCTACGTGGTCAAGGGCGACCGGATCATCTTCATGGTCCAGGACCAAGGACCGGGCTTCGACCACGACCACTTGCCCGACCCCACCGACCCGCAGAACATCGAAAAGCCGCACGGCCGCGGGGTCTTCCTCATGCGGGCCCTCGCCGACAGTGTGGAATTCAGCGACCACGGCGCCACGGTGGCCATGGCCTTCAGCCTTCAGCCGGTAACCGAATAATGGCCACCTCGGGCACCATCGAGTTCATCGTTCAAGACGTTCCCGATGCATTCCGTGAACGCACCCGTTCGCGTAAATGGCTCTATCGGGTGGCCCAGGACCACGGCACACGCATCGATCGCGTGAATTTCGTGCTCATGTCGGATAAGGATCTCTTGTACTACAACGAGACCTTCCTTCACCACGACGACCTCACCGACGTGATCACCTTCCCGGTGGAAAGCAACAACGGTGTGGCAGGGGACATCCTCATCAGCTACGACCGCATCAAGGAGAATGCCGCCACCTATGGCGCTTCCGCAAAACAGGAGCTACGCCGTGTGATGGTCCATGGACTCTTGCACCTGCTTGGCCATAAGGACAAGACAAAGGCGCAACGGCAGACCATGCACCAACTGGAGGAGAAGTTCCTCGCGCGCTTCCCGAAGGCC
>DAOORM010000029.1:0-11586 GCA_035389265.1 Flavobacteriales bacterium
CCCAATGGGGCTTATATCAACGGCATCAATCTGCCGGTTGACGGTGGGCGCACGGCCTGCCTTTAGTCCCTTGCTTCAGAGATCAGGCGGAAGCCTTTGCCGTGCACGTTGATGATCTCCACCGAGGGGTCATCGCGCAGGTACTTGCGCAGTTTGGCGATGTAGACATCCATGCTCCGCCCGTTGAAATAGCTGTCATCGCCCCACACGGCGATCAGCGCGGCGGATCGGTCCAGTACCTCATTGCGATTCATGCAAAGCAGCCGTAGTAGCTCGTTCTCCTTGGTGGTGAGTTTCCGCTCGCCCATCGGGGTCCGCAGGATCTGCCGGCGTGGCTGGAAAGTGCAGGCACCTACGGCGTATTCCTCGGGTTCAGGGGCTTTGGGCTCCACCCCCTTCGCACGCCTCAAGACCGCCCCGACCCGCAGCAAGAGCTCTTCCATGCTGAACGGCTTGGTCATGTAATCATCGGCGCCGCTGCGGAATCCCTCGATGGTATCCTGCTTCATGGCTTTGGCCGAGAGGAACATGATGGGTGTGGTGGCATCCCGTTGGCGGATCTCGCGCGCCAGGGTGAAACCATCCTTCAAGGGCATCATGACATCGAGGATGAGCATGTCGTAGCCACCCAGTTCGTACGCCGCTTTGCCCAATTGGCCATCGCTGCGGAGATCCGCTTCGTAACCCTTGGCCCTTAGGTACTCCACGAGCAGGGTGCCCAGGTTGTGGTCATCCTCTACGACCAACAGCTTGTGCGGTACTGACATGTTCGAACGGTATGAAGATAAGGAACGTGCTGCCACTACCCGGTGTGCTTTCCAGCCGGATACGCCCGCCATGGCGCTCCACCACGGTACGCACATAGCTCAGCCCAAGGCCGAAACCTTTCGCATTGTGGATGTTCCCCGTGGGTACCCGGTAAAGGCGATCGAAGATCTTGCGTTGTTCCGAGGGTGCTATTCCAATGCCATTATCCGTAACGCCCACGGTGATACCTTCATCGTTGCTCACGGTGGCGATACGGATGCGTGGCTCCTGCTCGGTGTACTTCACTGCATTGTCAATGAGGTTGTAGAGCAGGTTGGTGAGGTGGATCCGATCCCCATGCACGTGATGGATCTCGGCTTTCAGATCCAGGTCGATGCGGCCGTTCCGTCGGGAGACCTGCATGCTGCTGCTGCGCACCACATCCTGTACCAACGCATGTACATCCAGGTCCACCCGTTTGAGCACCATATGACCACTTTCCAGCACGGCACTCTGCAGGACATTCTCCACCAGTGAACCCAACCGTTTGTTCTCGTCGCGTATCATGGCCACGAACGTGCGCACCTGTTGTTCGGTCTTGGGCATACTGGGATCGGCGAGCGCCTCGCAGGCCAGGCCGATGGTGCTGATCGGTGTCTTCAGCTCGTGTGTGAGGTTGTTCACCAGATCATTGCGGATCTCCCCGATCCTCTTCTGGCGGAAGATGGTGCGTATGGTGAAGAAGAAGGCCACGACGATGATCGCCATGAACAAGGCACTGATGAGCAGCAACGGCAACATATCGCGCCAAAGCATGCCGCGATGACCGGGGATGTTCACATGCAGGTAATGGGCAGGGCCCGCGAGGTCATGTCGGTACAGGCGCTCCCGATAGACGGCTCCCTCGGCATTCGTCCCGTCCAACCGCGATTCCTGGCCGAACTCGACCGCGTCTCCCGCTTCGGTGAAAACGCCATACGTGAACGTTCCTTGCACACCGTTGGTCCGAAGCTCCACACGGAGCAACGAATCCAACACGGGGATCTCGATGCGGTCCTTGATATCCGCCGTGCGTTCATCGACAAATATGCTTCGGACCATATCCGTGATCATGGCTTCACGGTCGGTGATATCCTCTTCACTCCATGCGTCCGTGGTGGAACGGATCACTTCGGCAGGCACATCCGGAGGATCAGGAGGTAACGGCGAAGTATCCATTGCCGGATCGAAGGAGAGCTCACCCGCTTCCAACGAGGCCTGTTCGTCGTGTGCACGCCGCAATGCATCGAGTTTCCGCAGGAGCTTCTTGCCCGCCTTCAAACGACGCAGGTCGCGCATCTTCTCCTGCTGCTCCAACTTATCGCTCACGGTGAAAAGCGCGTGGTCCATGCTGCGCTCGAACTGGGCCTCGCGCAAGGCCATGCTATCGCGCATCCACTTCACTTGGATGCCCATGAGCCCCATCAATGCCGCACTGATGGCCACGAGCAGAATGGTGATGCGGTGCTTCTCCACGCACCGAAACTACCGTGCTTCGTGCTACACCACCGGGCTTAACGCTCTTTAACGTTCGTTCGCAAGGTCTTAACAGCCAACGCTCTTACATGGCGATAGGTTTGCATCGTGGAAAGCACGATAGCCGGCGGAAACCGGCTGTGAATGGAATAGGATACTTGTCTCTCGGAATTGGGTTTTGGTTCCCGGACAAGGCAACAAGGGGTTGGAAGGCTCGCACGACGGTGCGGGCCTTTCGACATGAATGACGGGGCGCGGCTGGCCTGCTACCTTGCGGCCTCATGGAAAAGCTGCTCAACCTCATCGATGGAGAACTGCGCCCGGCCATGGGCGGTGGATGGTTGGATGTACACGCCCCAGCTACTGGTGCGGTCTATGCTCAATTACCGGACTCCGATGCGCGCGATGTGGACCTGGCCACCGAAGCCGCCCACCGCGCCTTCCCCGCCTGGAACGCGTTGGGCCGCGAAGGACGAAGTGCAGCTCTGCTCCGACTAGCGCAGCTGATCGAAGCGGACCTTGATGGTTTCGCTCACGACGAATCGCGGGACAACGGTAAACCGCTCGCCCTTGCTCGACGGGTCGACATCCCTCGTGCGGTGGCCAATTTCCGCTTCTTCGCAACGGCGATCCTGCACTTCCCGAGCGAGGCGCACCTGATGGACGATATCGCGGTGAACTACACCGATCGACAGCCCTTCGGCGTGGCCGGGTGTATTAGTCCGTGGAACCTGCCGTTGTACCTTTTCACCTGGAAGATCGCGCCAGCACTGGCCGCCGGGAACTGCGTGGTGGCCAAGCCGAGCGAGGTGACCCCGCTCACCGCCTACCGCATGAGCACCTTGTGCAAGGCGGCCGGCATCCCGCCTGGGGTCCTCAACATCATTCACGGCTTGGGACCAAAAGTGGGGGCGGCCATCACCGCTCATCCGCGTATACCGGCCATTTCATTCACCGGCGGCACGCGTACGGGGGCCGAGATCGCACGGATGGCTGCTCCGATGTTCAAGAAGCTGAGCCTCGAGCTGGGTGGAAAGAACCCGGTGCTCGTCTTCGCCGATTGTGACTTCGAGGACATGTTGAACACCACCGTGCGCAGCAGCTTCACCAACCAGGGACAGATCTGTCTATGTGGTTCGCGCATCCTGGTGGAGCGCTCGCTCTACGCCCGTTTCCGCGATGCGTTCGTTGACCGCGTGCGCGCCCTGCGGGTGGGCGACCCCACCGCTGAGAGCACGGACCTAGGCGCGGTGGTGAGCAAGGAACATATGGACAAGGTATTGGCCTATGTCGCCCTTGCGAAAAGCGAAGGTGGCAATGTGCTCTGTGGTGGGGAACGTGTGCAGTTGGATGGCACCCTTGCACACGGGTGGTACATCGCGCCCACGGTGATCGAGGGCTTGGGGCCACAATGCCGCACGAACCAGGAGGAGATCTTCGGCCCGGTGGTGACGCTGCAGCCCTTCGATTCGGAGGAAGAAGCATTGGCCTTGGCGAACGCCACACCCTATGGGCTGGCCAGCGTCATCTGGACAAGCGATGTGAAACGCACACACCGCGTGGCGCGCGCCCTACAGGCGGGTATCGTGTGGGTGAACTGCTGGATGCTCCGCGACCTGCGTACCCCGTTCGGCGGGGTGAAACAGAGCGGGGTGGGCCGCGAAGGTGGCGTTGATGCACTTCGCTTCTTCACAGAAGCGAAGAACGTCTGCATCAAGCTCTGACCTGCTTTCGCTCGGGACCCCGACGCGCTTTCATGCCATTGGTGAAGAACCAGCCGAAACGATCATCGAACCACTGTTGGAAGCGGTTGATCCGGCGCATCGTGGAGAAGAGCAGATCCATCTGGGTGCAGGGTATGACCGGATAACTCCAAGAACATGCCGATCCGTATGTACGTCGCGTGCAACTTCAGGGAACGGTCAGATGGGTGGTCAAACATCCACTTCCAGCACGACGAACGGTGAGCCTTTCCAAATGTGCTCGCCGCATCGCACCCCACCCATACTGCGCCTGGCCAGGTCCATCAAGCTCAGTTCCAAGCCACCAGCGGTCTCCACCCTACCCAGGAGAATGTCCCGGTAACGGCGTTGAAGGCCCGGTGCATCAAGCCCGCTCACCGTCTGGACAGTGTGGACCACCCGTTGCAGCTCGTTCGCTGCCAGGGGAGCGGCCACCGTGATGGTGATCCGCGCTCCAGCGATGGCGACCACCACCATGGGGCCTTCTTCAGCGACCACCATGTCCGCCATGGCACCGGTGATGAGCAGGTAGGCATGTTTGGCGCGTTCGGCTCGTGCACGATCATCATCAAGGTCGCGATCGATCATGCGCAAGAGATTCTCCTGCACTGCTGCAGGTGCGCGGCCCCTACAGATGAGGCTGATGCCATAGGTGGATACGGTCCGCTGCAGATCGAACAGGTCGGCACCAGTGCTGCGCCAGTCGCGTGGTGCACCGATCAGTACTTGCAAGGAAAAGAGCTTATGGTCATCATCGATGGGTGCGAAGGCGTAACGCAATGGGTTGCCCGTTCGCCTTGCCATCTCGATCAACCCCAGACCAGCCCCGCCTCGATCGGTGCGCTCCTCATTCTGCAGGCCCCGTAGGAATACCTGTTTCAACTGCTGAAGGTCCATGCCATCGAGGCGCTCAAGTCCTGCACGCAATTTCTCCTCATCCTCATGTTTGACGGCATTGATCGCAGTGACCTCGTGTGCTCCGGAAGAACTGCGCAAGAGGAACACGCTGCGACCTAAGCCTTTAAGAAGTCGCTCGTCCTTGACGCGGTGCCGCACGATGTTCTGGTAGGCCTCGACCATGACGAAAGCCAGCTTGCCTCGGACGGCGCGTGATGCTCCTTCCTGCTCCAAGTGATCCTCCTGCAAGGCGATCAACCGCGCCGTGTGCTCATCGTGGAAGCTCCCACTGTAGAGGAAGGTCAGCCGGTCACCAGCGAAGCTCTCATAGAGCGCAAGGACATGGGCGTGATCCATCCGGGAGAAAGAGGTCCGGCCAAAGATAGCCGGGAGATGCCGCTGATCACGGCGCCGCCCACCTTCTACCTTCGCGGCCACCTTCACATCCGCAGGAACGCCATGCTCAACGAAGCGCAGTTGGAACGATGCAGGCTCCATGTCCGCAAGTGGTTCGCCGCGCACATGCCGCGTACCATGTACTTCCATGACCTGGAGCACACGCTTGCTGTGACACGTACGGCTCTGGCGCTGGGCCAAGCGCTGAAGTTGGAGGCTGCTGACCTCGCCATCCTGGAGGTGGCGGCTTTATTCCACGATACAGGTTACGCCAAGGTGTATCAAGGGCACGAAGCAGCGAGTGCTGAACTGGCACGCACCTACCTCCTTCGTATCGGTGCCAGCCACCGCGACATTGCACGGGTCGCCGCCTGCATCCTGAGCACGCGTTACGGTGCTGTGCCCCGCAACCTGCTGCAGCGGGTACTCCGCGATGCCGACTCGGCCAAGGCTGGTCAGATCGACTTCATCGAGCGGAGCGAGAAGCTGCGCAAGGAGCTGGCGCTTGTGCGACGTGCGCGCATCGCACCAGCAGCTTGGCTGAAGGAGAATATCGCCTACCTGGAGCAACACCGCTTCCACACCACCGTGGCACAACGCCGGTACAGCAAGCAGAAAGCACTGAACCTGGACTTGCTGCTCGAACGGGGCCTCACCCCGAAGAAGCAACGCGCACCGATACCGGTCGGACCTGATCGTTATTTCGATCGTGACCTCAGCTGGCTATCGTTCAATGACAGGGTGCTGCAGGAAGCGATGGACCGCAGCGTGCCGTTGTTGGAGCGGCTGAAATTCCTGGCGATCTATTCGAACAACCTGGACGAGTTCTATCGCGTTCGTGTGGCTTCGTTGCGCAGTTTGGCGAAACTGAAGAAGTTGGACCGCACAGCCTTGGAGGTGACGCCGGAGAAACGGGTGGACCACATCAACCGGAAGGCGCTGGCGCAGCAGGAACGTTTCGGTCAGCTGTACCGTGGGGAGCTCCTGCCCGCTCTGGCCCGAGAGGGCATCCATTTCCGCACACCCGAGAACCTGTCCCGGGCGCAGGCGGCATTCATCCGTGCGCATTTCATCCAGCACGTGGCACCCTTGCTGCACACCGCCACGGTGCGCGCTGGTAACGCTCCCTTCATCGAGGATCGCAAACTCTACTTCGCCTGCCGGCTGAAACCGAAGGGGAGTGCCAAACAACGGTTGGTACTCGTGAACATTCCGAGTGATGAGCTCGGCCGCTTCATCGTGCTGCCTTCGCGTGGCCGAAGTGCCGACCTGATGTACCTGGATGATGCCATGCGCATGTGCCTAGGCACCTTGTTCACGGGTTTCAAGCTAACGGCCTGCCATGCGATCAAGCTTTCCCGCGATGCGGAGCTTCACTTGGACGAGGAATACGTGGGCAATGTGAAGGACAAGGTGCGCAAGAGCCTGCGGAAGCGAAGCATGGGCGTTCCATCGCGCTTCCTCTATGACCGGGAAATGCCGAGGGACACCCTTCGCGCGCTGCGCAACCTGCTGGGCCTTTCGAAACAGGACCTCGTGGCGGGTGGACGGTACCACAACTTCAGTGATCTGTTGAAGGTGCCGTTGAAAGGGTACAAGCATTTGCGCGATGCAACTCTCGGTATCGTTCCCGATCCAACAACACGGAATGGCGCCGCCACCTTCCAAGCACTGAAGAGACAAGATGTGTTGTGGCACTTCCCCTACCACGACTTCGTCAACGTATTGAACTGGTTGAACCAGGCCGCGCGCGATCCGAAGGTGAAACACATCGCCATCACCTTGTACCGTGTGGCCGAGGGTTCGGAGGTCTGTAAAGCGCTCCTCACAGCATTGGAACGTGGCAAGCGGGTGACGGTCTTCGTTGAAGTGCAGGCCCGCTTCGATGAGCGCAGCAATCTCTATTGGGGTGAGACATTGGAAAAGGCGGGTGCACGCGTGCTTTACAGCTACGAGAACCTGAAGGTGCATTGCAAGCTGTGCCTGGTGGAGCGGTCGGAGAACGGCCGCACCGTGCGTTATGCCTATTTGGGCACCGGCAATTTCAACGAACGCACCTCCACGATCTATACCGATATGGCGTTGCTCACCGCACAGCCTGCACTGACGCGCGAGGTGGCCGAGGTCTTCAAGCACCTGGCCGACCGAAGCCATCGTCCAGCCTTATCACATCTGCTGATGGCCCCGTTGAGTCTTCGCGGCAGCTTGGAGGCATGCATTGACAAGGAGATCGAACATGCACGCACCGGCGTTCAGGCCGGGATCCTCTTGAAGTTGAACAGCCTGGAGGACCGTGCGTTGATCCGCAAGTTGTACGACGCCAGCAATGCGGGTGTGCACGTACGGCTGATCATCCGTGGCATTTGCTGCTTGGTTCCGGGCGTGGATGGGCTTAGCAAGAACATCGAAGCCATCAGCATCGTGGACCGTTTCCTGGAACACACGCGTGTTTATGCCTTCGTGAACGGTGGTAGGCCCACGGTGATGCTCTCTTCAGCCGATTGGATGGGGCGCAACCTGGACCGTCGTGTGGAAGTGGCCTTCCCCGTGACCAACGCTGGACTTCGCGCTACGATCCTCGAACTGATGGAGATCCAATGGCAAGACCGCTCGAAGGCACGGAAGATCGATGTGTTGCAAACGAACCCGTACCGGGGCGGCGAACGCCGTGACCAAAGCACTCGGGCCCAAACAGCCACCCACCACTACCTTATGCAGCGGGCTCGAAAGTCCGCCAAAATGCGGTGAGGTTCGAGGAGGAATGGAGGGGAGGGGAGAGCCGCCCTACCGAAAGATCGTCCCTAGCAGGTCCTGGTGTTCCGAATACCCGCCCCCCGCACTCCCTTCCATAGCCTTCCTCGAACGTTGATCGAGCCAACTTCTCGGGCCTACTGCGGAAGGGCGCTATCCGCACCCTTCGATCGATCGACCACAAAGGTGAGGGCGTTCTGGCGGACGCCGTCATGAAGTGTAACCAGCTTATCAACAGGGTTTTACACGCTACCTCGGAAAGGCGACCAGCCCGATCGCCAGCCCGACGGAGGCATTGAAAAGGCTGATGGGCGGCGTTTCCTACAAGCCAGTGAAGGGTGATCTCCGCAGGTAGAACTCCAACCCACTGGGCCGGATACGGAAAAGGCGGCTCCGAAGAACCGCCCTACGTGGAGAATACCGGAGGCGAACCGGTGACCTTCCCGTCCACCGCACGGCGGACGGGACGCTCTAGCACGCTGGGCCGAAAACGAAAAAGGCGGCTCTTGCGAACCGCCCTTCGTGGAGAATACCGGAGTCGAACCGGTGACCTCTTGCATGCCATGCAAGCGCTCTAGCCAGCTGAGCTAATTCCCCATCACGTCAACCCGTTCACCGAACGGGAGCGCAAAACTAGCAAAACGGATCATTCGCCGATACAGGTGGTGCGAAGTGGTTCAGAGCCTGGCTATTGCAGCACAAGGCGTCGCTGCTCCACCTTTCCGGACGCTAGTTGTACTTGCACCAGATAGAGGCCTGAAGCCAGGTCGGGCAGGTGCAGTACCTCTTCCCCACTCCACCGGTGGACCTGCCTACCGGCGCCATCCAACAGCCGCACTTCCGCCACATCGGTCAGGCCCTGCACACTGAATCGTTCTCGGGCTGGATTCGGGAACAATGACCAGTTCGCCTGCTTAGCTACTCCTTGCACTGGCACCACCTGTGAAGTCTTGGAGGTGCCATCATGGTCCACTTGAGCGATACGGTAGTAGCTCGTCCGATCAGAACCATTGTCATCGTTGAACGCGTAGTGGGTGAGCTGCTGGCTGTTCCCAATGCCATCAACCCAACCCACTTGCTTGAAGATGTCCTCCCCTTCGATCATCCGCCAGACCTCGAAACCGGCGTTATCGCGTTCGGTGGCGGTGGTCCACGCGAGCGAAACGGTGCTCTGATCGGTGCGTTGGGCGGTGAAGGATAGGAGTTCGACGGGTAGTGGGGAACCCATGGAGGTGATATAGAACTCGCCATCGAAAGCCACCACCGCAGTATATCCGTTCGTACCACCTGCGCTTTGGATGCGTGTCTCCAACGATGGCGATGCCGGGAACAACGGCACCCACGCGTTGCCCGCAGGATTATCCATAAGCTGACAGTTCTCGTTCGCACCCGCGTAGTGCGCCACGCCCGCATCAGCATACACGTTCACCACGGGATCCGCAGCGGCATAGGTGTTGAACTCGCCTGCGCTATGGAAGAGGCGCACGATGGCACCAGTGGTGATCGGGTTCTGTGTAGTCAGTTGCCAGTTGCGGTCCATGTAATGTTGACCAATGAGGCTTTGGCGTATCGGACCGTTGTTCACGTAAACGCTCAACGTCACCGTGCCGAGATTCTGGCCGTTGTCGTTGAAGCGCGCCACCACTTTGCGGTCCTTGTAGATCCATTGGTCCTGGCCACTACCGGTGCTCACGATGGGGTCCGCAGCACTGCATGTATTGAACGTTTCACTCCATAGTGTGGGCTGGAACTCAAAAGCACCGATGTCCGGTGTGGTGGCATGACGTGGTTGACCATCCTTATCCGTCGTGATGCCTGCGAAAGGTCCCGCCGCTTGGTCCATTTGCATGGCGTAGCTCCGCAGATCATTGCTGAGATCGAAGAACAGTGGATCCCGATAGAGCGTGCCGCTGTTGGTACCCGAGCCAGCCGTGAGCGCTGCGGCAGTGGTGTAGGGCACACTGTTCCAATACACGGTCGGGCCGACAAGGCCTGTTCGCCAGAATAGGTTCCGTTCGGCGGTGATACCCGTAAGCGAGACCGAAGCCGCATGCACACTGATACTGCTGAACACGTTGTTCCGGATGCGGGTATCCGTGGCAGAGACCCCGTTCACCGCGGCCATGGCCGTTCGACCGGGCACGAGCATTTGCACGCTGTTGTAGACCACATCCACCCGCTCCGATGGGCCATTGATGCGGATACCGATACCGCCGGAGAAGATCACTTCGTTGTTGGTGACCACTACACGCGCTGGGGCCACAGAAAGACAACTCGACACGAAGATCCCGGAGGCTAACGTGCCGCTCCCGCCTGTGATGCGGTTCCGCGATATGTCGATGGGCCCGGTGCATTGGGAAACCTGGATGGCATCGGTCGCTGTGCCGGTAAGGTCATTGTCTTGAATGGTGATCGGACCGGATACGAACAGCACAACGATACCACCTGCACCACCCGTTCGCGTGCAGCCGATGATGCTGATGGTGTCCTGCGGGGAGGCCGGCTGGGCTTGGAAGGCGTATCCTCCCCCTTGGAGCGTGCAGTCCTCCATTCGGAAACTGGCCTGCATCGGGTCCGCCTGGCGGCCGACCAGGTCCGCGGTCAGGAATGCTATGCTGCTGTTGGTGATGACACAGTTCGAGAGCCGCATGTCCGTGATGCGATCGCAAAGTGGGTTCAGGTGAACGACCCGCGCATTGGACTGGGTACCGGTGCGGCGCAAGGTCATGTGTTCGAAGCGCACATGGTCGGCGCCGGTGTTGGCCACCAGGTGGTTGTTGGTCGCCGAGGCGGACGAAGGGGTCTGGAGGATCACGGTACTGCTGTTGAGTGCCTGTCCGCGGAAGGTCACGGTGTTCGTGCTGGTGGACCCCTTGATGGCCGATAGACGGATCTGCTCGGTGTATGTTCCGTTCTCCACAAGGAAGAGCACCGGCCCGTTGATGCCACAGGTCAAGAGTTTGGTCACCGCTGCCGTGAACGTCGCGAAGTCGGCTCCCGCCGAGGGGCCGATCACATAGGTGCCGCCGATCAGCGTGCAGTCTTCATTGATCTCATCCGCACCGATATCGGGGAAGGTGGATACCGGCAATGAAAGCAGTTCGCCATCGAAGTCGTAGTCGACCCCGGAGAGGAAGATGCTCTGGCCCGCGCAAGGCGAACCGCTTTGCAAGTGCAGATCGGTGGTGTTGTTCACGAAAAGCGGATCGGCCTGGATGCTGTTGAGCTGCTGACCTGTAAGGCAGCGCAGTGCAGCGATGTCGCTGACGGCCGCGCTCCACCATACGAAGTTGGCCGAAGGCGAGAAAAGCGCGTTCCGATCCGCTTGCGCGAACGTGAGGCTACCGGCCCGGTAGATGTTGTAGGTGTTGCTGCTCCGGAACGCATTTCCCACCATGTGGTTACCGCTACCTGTGCCGGGCAATTCAAGCGGATAACCGAACTGCGTGCTCACCGAATTGTGGTAGAGTCCCAGACCGGTGTTGTTGCCCACCATACGGATGCCGCGCGCCGTGCCCGTGCATTGCACCATGTTGTT
>DAOORM010000030.1:0-11436 GCA_035389265.1 Flavobacteriales bacterium
GGTGTACGGGCTTGTTCCACCAGTCACGGCGATGGTGGCATTCCCGGTGGTTCCGCCGAAGCATCCCACATCGGTCTGACCGATGAGTTGCGCCGCCAACGATGCTGCTGGTTGAGTGATGGTCACGTTCTGGCTGGTGATGCAGCCGCGTGCATCGGTCACCGTGCAGGTCCACGTGCCGGCAGCAAGGCCACTCGCTACAGCGGAGTTCTGTGGGGGGACCGTATTCCAGTTGAAGCTGTATGGACCAGTACCACCCGATGCAACGATCGTGGCGCTAGCTGTCGTGCCGCCGAAGCAGTTCACATTGGTCTGCGATCCGATGCTGGTGGTGAGTGCTGCCGCTGGTTGGGTGATCGTCACATTCCGGTTCGTCGTGCATCCGTTGGCATCTGTAACCGTACAGGTCCATGTGCCAGCTGGTAGACCAGTTGCCGAAGCGGTGTTCTGTGTAGGAGTTGTGTTCCAGTTGAACCCATAAGGAGTTGTTCCACCGATTGCTGTTACCGTGGCACTGCCCGTGTTGCCACCGAAGCAAGCCACATTGTTCTGAGCGCTGATGGCACTACTAAGCGCTGCCGCAGGTTGGGCGATCAGGACTTCGCGCGTGGTGGTGCAGCCTCGCGCATCGGTGATGGTGCATTGCCAGTTACCGCCAGCGAGGTTGATGGCTGTCGCTGTGGTCTGCACTGGTGTGGTGTTCCAGGAGAAGGTGTATGGGGCAGTTCCTCCTGTCGCCGCCATGGTCGCGCTACCGGTGTTTCCGCCGAAGCAGTTCACGTTGGTCTGTGCACTGATGGAGGAGGCGAGTGCTGCAGCCGGTTGTGTGATGGTCACGTTCTGGGCCGTGCTACATCCCCTGGCATCGGTCACCGTGCAGGTCCAGGTACCAGCAGGCAAATTGTTCGACGTAGCGCTGCCCTGCGCGGGTGCGGTGTTCCAGGAATAGGTGTACGGTGCGGTTCCGCCGCTCGCTGTGATGGTGGCGCTGCCTGTAGTTCCGCCGAAGCAGTTCACGTTGGTCTGCGCACCGATGGTGGTCGCAAGTACCGCAGCAGGTTGTGTGATGGTGATGGTCCTTATGGTACTGCATCCATTATCGTCGGTCACCGTGCAAGTCCAAGAGCCCGCCGACAGCCCTGTGGCCGTTGCGGTGGTCTGGGCTGGCGTGGTGTTCCATGCATAGGTATATGGCGATGTGCCTCCCGTGCCCGTCACCGTTGCGGCACCAGTGGAACCGCCGAAGCAAGAGACAGGCGTCGGGATGTTCGCGGTTGTGCCGAGCGGAGCTGCGGGCCCAGCGATCGTGGCCGAAACCGACTTGGTGCAACCGTAGCCATCAGTGACCAGCACCGTGTAGTGCCCTGCGGCCAGGCCGATGGCGTTCGCGGAGCTCTGCACCGGTGTGGTGTTCCAACTATAGGTGTATGGCAATAGGCCGCCACTCGCTTCCACCATGGCCTCACCTTCATTCAGGCCGAAACAGAGCACGTCCACAGTCTCCACGATCGTGGCGGTCACTTGGGTCGGTTCCGTCATGGTGAAGGAGGAGGTGAATGTGCAACCATTCGCATCGCTCACGTTCACGTTGTATTGACCAGCACGCAACCCCGTGAGGTTCTGGTTGAACGAGGTGAACCCGTTCGGTCCGGTCCAATTGATCGTGTACGGTGCAGTGCCGCCGGTCAGCGCCAAGCTCAAGGTGCCGGAGTTGCCGCCATTACACGCGATGTTCTCGCCGAAGGGTTGGATGGATGGTGTCAAGGTGCCAGCTAGCACCTCAGGCGATCCCATGTTGAAGCTTTGGGTGCGTGTACATCCGATGACATCGGACACGGTTACCGTGTACGTGCCGGCCGGGATGTTCACCAGATCCTCGGTGCTCGAAGTGAACCCATTGGGGCCTGTCCAGTTGATGACATAGGGTGCGATCCCTCCCGTTACGGATAAGTTGATCGCACCGTTGGATTGTCCATTGCACAGAGGCCGTGTCACTACCCCTGTTATCTGCGTGTTGCTCACACGCACTTGACGGGTGATGGTCCTTGAACAGGTGCCGTCCGTGACGACCACGGAGTAGTTGGTGGTGGATAGCGGTTTTGCCCAAGGGGCAGCGATGTTCGCTGAACTGAGCGAATTCGCCGGGGTCCACGAGTAGCTTGAACCACCATTGACTTGTAGTTGGATCGAATCACCACGGCAAATGCGTGCCACGGTCGGGGAGAGTGTGGCGATCAGCGTGTCGTTGATCTCGAAGATCAACGAGTCGAGGTTCTGAGCCGGACAAAGTGGATTCCCAAGGATGAAGAGCAGGCTCTCGGTGGGTTCATTGAGGGCATCAGCGATCGGATTCACATTCACGTTCACCGATGCTTGGTTGGCTGGGATGGTCACCGTTTTCGGGACGTTCGGGTTGACGTTGCCGATGGCGCTGTAGTCAGTACCGTTCGTTGCCGAACCTTGGAGGTAG
Organism: Flavobacteriales bacterium; assembly: GCA_035389265.1. Lineage (GTDB taxonomy): Bacteria > Bacteroidota > Bacteroidia > Flavobacteriales_F > PHOS-HE28 > PHOS-HE28. The sequence goes on from DAOORM010000030.1 coordinate 2,471, forward strand.
TAAGTAAGGTTGAGTGGCGTGGGTCGGGGAGAGGGCCTTGTGAATGTCACCCAACCCGGGTTGCAGCCCTCCACCATGTCCGCCGATCCGTTCAAGGTTTGACTGCTCATCACCACTTGGTTGCTTCGGATGCGTTCAACGAACACACCGCTATCCCACCACCGATCAGAGGCATCGGCTACGATCAACTTCAAATGATAGGTCTGGCATGGAGTCACACGCGACTCAGCGAAAAGCCCTTGCGTGAAGCCGTCGTATTGGATGTCCTGGCCGCCGGTATTGTCGAAATAGTAGGCGCTGTTAGAACCGTTGTTGACGTTGTTGATCGTCACTGCCTGGCTGGTTCCTGGGATCAACGCGATGTTCTTGTCTTGGCCTATACCAGCATCACCGACGATCCCGGGGCCGCTGATGAAGAAGCCGAACACATCGTTGTACTGGGAGCCCACCCATTCATTGTACTCCTCACTGGCGAAGACGAAATTGAACCGGAGACTATCACCGGTCGGAATGATGTCGAACTCGAAACGGCAGCGGTTGTACGTCGTTCTGCCGGTCACCGTGTTCAGGATGGCATCTCCGCTCGTGCCGGAGTTGTAGCGTTGTCCCCCACCATAGCCGTTCGGCCCTACTGCATCATCGACCCAGCCGGTTGTCAGCAAGACTCCGTCGCTGAGCCCCAGTTGGGTTCCCGCATAACTGAATTCGCCGTAGGCGGAATCGCCGCAGTTGATCTCCGGGTTCAGGATCGAGACTCCGGGACCAGTGATGGCCGCCGCCAGTGCTTCCAGATCCGTCTCCCGGGTAACGGTGAGCTGTGCCTGTGATGTGGCACCGCAGGCTATTAACGCAACGATCAACGCGGTGCGCTGAAAGGTCGCTTGGCGGGTCTTGAGGATGGTCTCGACCTGGCTCATCGGGTGCGGGCTTGGGCGCAAGCGGCTTCAGCTTGGGCAAGTGATCGATCGACGGTACGTGAGCGCAATGCAGCTGATCGCTGGGTGAGCAGGCCTTGCGACCGAGTTTCGAGCTGTGTGCGGCTCTGGCCTTGGCGTGCTTCGATGACCAGGATACCGGCCGGCACACAAGCGAAGGCGATCCGGGCCTCGCCGGATCGTTCCAGCTCTCGGGATAACGCGTCACGGGTCTCGCTGGTGAGGCCATCCACCTCCAAGGTGATGCGCTCACGGGAGGCATCTGGGAGTTGGGCTCGGCTGTATGTGCTGCACATCAGCACCACTGCCAGCCCTAGCAAGCGCAAAAAGGTCGCGTAGGTGTTCATGGTCGTTTCGTTCCGGCCGCAGCAGATGAGTGGTCTTGCCACGGCCATGGGATTGATCTGGCGCGTTTATACCCGAATTCGACCGGAAAGGTTCCGAGGGGTACGAACGCGACAGTTCGGGCGACAGGTCAAGTCACCGAACGAACATGGAAGAAAGCTGCTTAGGGCTGGGTGCGAAGACGCTCGGCGAGCACCGCGTGCAGGATGATCCCGGTGGCCACTGAAACGTTCAATGAACCGATCGAGCCAGCCATGGGTATCTTCACCAAGTCGTCGGCAAGCCGAAGTACGGCATCGCTAATGCCCTCATCCTCAGAGCCCATAACGATGACTAGAGGCCCCTTTAGATCGCTGTGCCCAAGGGTGGAGGCCCCTTTCTCCGTGCAGGCCACGATACGCAAGCCATGGTCGCGAGCCGCCCGTAGACCGTCGGTAAGTCGGCTCACCCGGCAAACAGGTTTGCGCAGCAAGGCGCCCGCAGAACTTTTCACGGCATCAGGGCCCAATCGGGCTGTCCCCATTTTGGGCACTAGCACTGCATGCACGCCGAAGCATTCAGCGCTGCGTGCGATGGCCCCCATGTTGCGTACGTCAGTGACACTGTCCAAGGCAAGGATCAACGGGGTCTCGCCATTCTCATAGGCCCGGGTGATCACTTCGTTCAGGTCCTGTTCTTCGACCTGGCTCAAGAAGGCGATCACGCCTTGGTGTTCTGTCCGTGTAAGGCGGTCCAGTTTCTCCACCGGCACGGGCTGCCACGGAACCTGACGGTCCAAGGCCAACTGGCGGATCTCTTTGATGCCATCGCCACCTGCTTCGCGGCGAATGAGCAGCTTCTCCACGTTCTTGCCTGCGCGCAGGGCCTCGATCACCGGCCACACGCCGCATACCATGTCATTCGCTGCCATGGTGTAAAGGTCGGGTTTCGGAGGCAGTTCTAAGTGCCGCGGACGGTTGATCGGTTGCCCTTCCGGTCAACCGGTCTTCCAAGTGTCCCACTGTGGCGCTCGTGAGACCGCTTAGGATGTCGAGTCGACGTAGGAATGGAACTGATCGAGGCATCACTCAGATCCGAGGTTCCGCGTGATGAGCGATCAATTCTGATACACGCGTCCGTTGCGCCAGCTTTCCACATTGCGGTACCAAGCACCCTTCAGCAGTGGGTCGCGTTCGAGCACCAGGTCGTTCTCATTGAACGCGCCGTTGCGTCGCTTGAAGGTGAAGGCCAAACTCATCAGGTTGTTCTCTTCGCCATAGATCCAGGTCTCGCTCAGGTCGTTCTTGTAGATGGATGTGGGCACGCCGAAAATGATGTGCACGAGCCCGCGGTCCGTGCGCCAACCTTCAGTCTCGGCCGTGAAGTGCCGGTTGGCGTTCTCCACTCGGCCGTAATAGATCCGGATAGCTTCCCGTCCGCGTTCACGATCCCCGGCCGCATCGATCCAGAACCGTTCAATGGCTTGGCGAATGTTCCCGCTCTTGATGATCCGGTCGTATTCCTGATTCGAGGTGATGTAACGCAAAGGCTTCAGCAGGTCATCTTCGGTGGCGATGATCGGGTAGGCTTCAGAAACGGAGTACAAGGCATAGCTTGGTGTGGCGGAGGTGTCGGCATGGATCCGATAGGCTCCCGGTACCGCAAGATCCAGTGTGAAATATCCGCTGTCATCCACCTGCGCGGTGAAAGTCGTGTCCGCAGAAGCGTTCATGGAAGGATCTTGAGGAGCGCTCGTGGTGAAGACCGGGGCAGGGAGCGCGGTGCGGGCTGGATAGCGGTGGACCGTCAGGTCCCGCCCCGTGCAGGTTTCGCACAACACGCGGACCACGCCACCTTTGAAATGATCAGCGAAATAAGGCAGCCCATGGCTCGTATCCACAGGCATGAAGTATTGGCTCGTGGTCTGCCCGTCGCGGTCCACGCGCAGGAATACGGTGGTCTCCACATCGCGGTTCAGGTCACGGGCCATCACCTTCAATACGAAGGAGCGCCGTTCATTCCGCCGCAGGTCCATACTACCGATGAGTTCGCGCTCCTCGCTCGGTGACGAGCTTGCATCGTCGATCACCGTGCTCGCACTATCGAGTAGCACTTTCGACCCGAAGGCATCGTACGATTCATAGCTGATGCGGACCACTGCATGGAACGGACCGCCGGTGCCATCACTCTTGTACAGAAGGTCGCTCGTGTTCAACTTGTAGTACACCCGGGATCTGTCGTTGCCGATGTGGTGTACGCGTGCGTGCAAAGGCATCTGAGCACTGCCTTTCCCGTAGAGGTAGGAGAAATTGTCCCGTTTGCTCAACGGTGCCGAGGAGGAGCAACCGGTCAACACGTATGCCGCGATGCACAGTCCAAGCAGGTTCTTCAGCGTTCTCATCTGAGCAGGTCCGTCGGTTGTTCCAACGCACGCTCCAACAGTTTCGCGTGCAGGCTCTTGTTCGTTTTCGCACCCAGTTCTTTCAGCATCTCCACTTGTCGAACGAGGTTGCCCGGACCTTCGCTGAGCTTACCGACCGCTTTCTCGTAGCTGTCGTTGGCCTCCTTCACGCTCTTGCCGATGCGTCCCAGGTCCTCGGTGAAACCGACGAATTTCTCGTAAAGGGCACCTGCCCGTTCGGCGATTGCCACGTGGTTGCGGGCGATGCGCTCGTTCTTCCAGATGCCGTGGATGGTACGCAGGGTGGCCATCAGTGTGCTGTGCGTCACCATCACCACCTGGCGGTCATAGGCTTCCTGGAAGATCTCCGGTCGCTGCCGCAGGGCCAGCAGGAAGGCCGGTTCGATGGGTACGAACATCAGCACGAAATCCACGCTTTGCACGCCGTACAGTTTGCTGTAATCCTTCTCACCGAGGCCCTTCGCATGGGCCCGCAGGCTGTCCACATGTTGCTTCAGCAGGCGCTCCCGCTCCGCATCATCGGTACTGACGGCGAAACGATCATAGTGCAGCAGCGATACTTTGGAGTCGATGATGAGGTGCTTGCCGTCGGGCAGGAAGATAACCGCGTCGGGTCGCAGTCGTGTTCCGTCGCCCAGCGTGGTGCTTTCCTGCATGCTGTATTCCTGGCCCTTTACCAACCCGGAACCCTCGAGCAACTTTTCGAGCAGCATCTCGCCCCAGGCTCCCTGCGCTTGCGAGTCGCCTTTCAAGGCGCGCGTGAGGTTGTCGGCATCCTGGCTCAGGCGCTGGTTCTGCTCCACGAGCTTGGCCACTTCGCTCTTCAACAAGTGCCGCTCCTTGCCTTCGCTTTCATAGGCTTCGCGCACCTGCTTCTCGAAGGCTTGGATACGTTCGTGCAAGGGCTGTAGGATGGTGCCGAGCTTTTCCTGCTGCTGAAGGTTCAGTTCCTTGCCACGTTGGGTGAGCAAGCGGTTGGCGATGTTCTCGAACTCCACGGTCATGCGCTGTTGCGCTTGTTCCAACTCGGCACGTTGGGTGTCCAGCTTCTCCTGCAAACTGCGGCTGCGCTGGGTTTCGGCTGCGAGCAGGCCGTTCAGGTCCATGGCTTCGCGGATGCGCTGTTGATTCTCACCCGCCTGCTCGTTCAATCGACGCTCCAATTCAGAGCGTTCTGCCGCATGCTGCTCCCGCAGTAGCGCGAGAACCCCGCTGTCACGACTGCGCAAGTACCACATGCAGGCCACTACGCCCACGATGACACCCAAGGCCATGCCAAGCAGAAGAGCGGTGCTATCCATTGGCACGAAGTTAAGGCCTCAGTTGTCGAGGATGACCACCAATGCGCCCAGCGGCACCCGCTCGTACAGGTGGATCACGTCGGCATTGCGCATGCGCACACAACCCATCGAACTGGCCGTACCCACGCTCTTCTCATTTGCTGTACCGTGGATGTAGATATAGCGTGCATGGCTGTCCACCTGGCCGCCTTGATTCACGCCGGGCTCCAGGCCTTCCAGCCAGAGGATCCGGGAGGTGATCCAATCCTTGTCCACGCCAGCGAAATCAGGATCGGCGAATTCACCGGTGAACACCCGGTCCTTCAGGATGCCGAATTCGGGCACGTCTTCGCCGAACTTCTCACTGATGCGATGCAGGCCGGTCGGTGTTCGCAGGCTGCCGTCGGTTCCGCCAAGGCCGGCCTTGGCGGTGGCCACCGGATACACACGCAGTAGCCGCTGCTCTCGCACATGGAAAAGGGCTTGTCGCTTTACCGACACGTATAGCACATCACCGTTCAGATCTTGGCCCGGATAACGCGATTCAAGGTACTCCAATAGCAGGTCCACCATGCCTTGCATCGGCCCGCCGGCCCTGGCCGAGCAGTGCCAAGCGATAAAGCAGGTGAGCATGAGTAGGCGGATCATGATCCGAATTTAGTTCGGGCAGGTGCAGCTCGACCACGCGATACGGTCTTGCGCTCAGAACAAACTGATGAAGCCGAAGTGGACCTTTCCTCCGCGGAGCTGGATGGGGTTCTCGAACTGTTGCCCCAGCGCATAGGTGAGACTGAAGAGACCGGCCTTGGTCTCGAACGTTGTGCCCGCCCCGAAGCCCAGTGGAGTGTCCGTGGCGAATTCTTCCTGCACCCGCCGTTCCCACCACGCCTGATCCACGAAGAGGAAGAAATTGCTGTTCTCCTCGAAGACGAAACGATATTCCACCGTACCGATGGCATAGCTCGAACAAATGATGCTGGCTTCGTCGAATCCACGTAAGGACTTCAGACCTCCCATCCGGTACAATTCGTTGGTGTAGAGGTCGTCGTTCAACATGCGCCCGCCTTGGGCCACGAAACGGATGGTGCTCCTTCGGCCGAAGGCCACATGGGCGGTAGCGGTACCAAGCACTTCCAGCTGTACGGTACTGATCTCCGGTGGCTGTTCCGCAAGACCGAAAACCGCTTGGCTGGTGCGTTTTCGACCAGCGCTGCCTTCCACTTGCAGCGCATGGCCACGGCGGGGATTGAAGCGATAGTCCAGACGCTCCCGGGTGAGCGCGAGGCCATAGCTGATCAATCGGACATCGGCGAGGCCAGGTTGTACGATGGTGTTGGAACCGAGTCGAGCGCTGCTTTTACTGTTGAGGAAGAGGGTCACCTTATCACCGCGGGTCATGAGGTATTCCAAGCCAGCGCGTGAGGTGACTTCCAGAAAGGTGCTGTCACGTTTGAAGATCTTCAGGCTGCCGTCGATGCCGAAGGGCGTGTTGAAGGCGAAGGGCAGGTTCGCAGCCACTTTCAGGTCCTGGGTGGCGTTCTGCAGGCTACGCCAGTTGAGCGCGATGGCCTCGCCGCGTCGCAGGGCATTCCGCAGCCGCAGGTCGATATCGCCGGTCAGTTGTACCCGTCCGGTGACCGCATCGGGCTGCAACCCCAGCACACCGTTGATGCTGCTGGCCTTCTTGGTGTCCAGGAAGAGGAAGAGCTTGGTGCTCTCCGGCGTGAACTGCACATAGGGCCGTTGTTTCTGTGTGACGAAAGGCAGTTCGCGGAGGCGGGTCTCTACCGCGTTCAGGATGGTCTCGTTGTAGACGTCGCCGGGTCTGATACCGATGCTGGCCTGTAGGTACCGCGCACTAGTACGTACGGTACCGCGCACCACCACGCTGTCGTACTTCACCAAGCGTCCGCGTTCAGCGCGCAGCACGGCCGACAATCCTTCGGGTGTTCGCACGAGGCTGTCCAGCCAGACCCGGGCGAACGGATACCCGCTGTTCTCATTGATCGCGAGCAATGTGCGGATACTGTTCGCGATCTGCTTCGGTGCGATGGGTTGGCCTGCGTACAACTTGTCGCGAAGTCCCGCTTCACTCACTAATTCACCGGGAATGCCCTGTGTTCGCAAACGTGCCCAACGATAGGAGCCACCCACAGTGATCGGGCATCGGCTCGTGTCGCCTACGGTGAAGCAGGTATCGCAGGTGGCTTCGAGGTAGCCTTTCCCTTGCAGGAAGAGGACTTGTTCTTCGGCAGAGGCTTGCACCTCCGCGACATCACCAAGCGCCAGGGGGCGCATCCACTTCGCCGGCAACGCACTGTCCGGTTCGAACACCACGGTGTGGCGCTGCGCGTTCGCCATCTGCACACTGGTGCTAACGACGACAGCTAGCCACAAGCGCCACCGGTATCCGCTCATGGGAGTGCCCATTCGATGGGCGTTTTCCCTTGCGCCATCAGGAGTTCGTTGGCCCGCGAGAAGTGTCCGCACCCGATGAAGCCGCGATGGGCGCTAAGCGGAGAAGGGTGTGGAGCGGAAAGCAAGTAATGGCGGTCCGCATCGATCAGTGCTGCTTTCTGCTGGGCAAAGCGGCCCCAGAGCAGAAAGATGAGTCCATTGTGTTGATCGGAAAGGGCGCGGATCACCGCATCGGTGAAACGCTCCCAACCTTGCCCTTGATGCGAACCTGCCTCACCGGCACGCACCGTGAGCGAAGCATTCAGCAGGAGTACCCCTTGTTCGGCCCAGCTGGTGAGGTCGCCATGTCCCGGTCTGGGTATGCCCAGGTCACGCTGAAGCTCGGCGAACATGTTCATCAGGGAGGGTGGGGGAGCTACACCGGGTGGTACCGAGAAGCTCAGCCCATGGGCCTGCCCCGGACCGTGGTAAGGGTCCTGGCCCAGGATAACCACGCGAACGGCCTCGAACGGCGTGGTTTGGAACGCATTAAAGATGAGCTTGGCCGGAGGGTACACAGTGTGCCGCTCCCGATCAGCCACCAGAAAGGCACGAAGGGCCCCGAAATAGGGCGCTTGGAACTCCCCGGCGAGTGGTTCGTACCAACCCGGTCCAATATCGGGGCGCTTGGGTGCGTTATCCTCTTGGCTCATCCAGGTTCCGAAGATCGCTGAATCCGATGTTGAAACATTTTCTGCGGCTGTTCGTTACGGGGGCTAACTTTGTAACGTCCGGTGCGTAGAACCGGTAAAGGACCATCCACCGAACAAACGAACGAACGATGAAAAAGGTGTTCCAAGCCATCGCGGCAGTCGTATTGACGGGTGCATTGCTTACCGCATGCGGCTCCCACCAATCTTGCCCCGCCTACGGAAAGGTGCATAAGGTGCCTGCCGAGAAGCGCGCCTGATCCTGCTCACGAACAACTCCAGCCCGGGCCTTTGGTCCGGGCTTCCTTGTTTCCAGCCCCGACTACAGGTAGGTGAAGCGTATGTCCTGTATCAAGTCGGCCCGCAGACTTCGGGCCACGGGGCAGGTGCGGGCTGCGTTCTCCAGAATGGTCTTCTCGCGGTCTCCTAGACCGGCCCCTTGCAATTCCAAATGCACCTCCACCCGCTCCACCATGCGTGGTGCGGCAGTCATGTGTTTCACCACCCTGGCCGCCAATCCGTTCAGTGGGATACCCTTTTCCCGCGCCGCGATCCCCATCAGCGTCATCATGCAACTGGCTAGGGCCGTGGACAAAAGATCGGTGGGGCTGAAGGCTTCCCCTTTGCCTTGGTTGTCCAAGGGGGCGTCCGTTACGATCTTAGTACCACTGCGAACATGCAGGGCTTCCGTGCGTAGCTCTCCTAGATAGGTAACGTGTGCGGTATCCATGGGTCGTTGCTGGCCGTACCAAGCGGGGCCAAGGTAGCGTTGGCTTCGTAGCTTTGTTGGCCCAGTTCCTATGCGGTCCATCCTTATCCTCTTCGTCCTCTTGCTGAGCGGTTCCGCTGCCCTAGCTCAGCAGACCATCTATGAGGAGACCCGTGTGCCCTACAAAAG
>DAOORM010000031.1:0-11365 GCA_035389265.1 Flavobacteriales bacterium
CTTGGAAGTGGTTGGGGCGTGAAGGACCCTCCCAATGTTCGTTGAGCACACCCAAGTCGTAGGTCTGTGGGGTGAAGTCGGCGAAGATGGCATCCTTCTCTGGCGCGAAGAGCGCATCGCAACCGGCCTCGAGCAGGAGGGCGCGGTCCTCATCGAGTTGGCGTGGATAGTGCTTGAGGTCGTCTAAGTTGTTGAATTGCAGCGGATTAACGAAAATGCTGCACGCCACTTGGGCATGTTCCTTCTTGGCTTGGCGCACCAGGTCCAGGTGTCCTTGGTGCAAGGCGCCCATGGTGGGCACGAAACCTACGGAAGCCCCGGAACGGCGGGCCTTGGCTGTCCATCCGGCCATAAGGGTGGGGGAAGTGACGAAGTCCAAGCGGGACGCGGGTTCCGTGAAGGGGGTAAGGGGGCGAAGCTAGGTTTCCATGTTGAAGTTCCGCCGAAAAGTCTATATTTTTGTACCCGCAATTTCCTAACCCAACCATGAGCTTGAAGAACGTGAAGGTCCTTACCATCTCCCAGTCGATTCAACCATTCATGGACGGTCCCGAGGAGATGGCGAAGGTCGCGCGGCATTTGCCGCAGGGCATCCTTGACCTCGGTAATGAGATCCGGGTGTTCATGCCCAAGTTCGGGTGCATCAACGAGCGTAGGCACCAGCTGCACGAGGTGATCCGCTTGAGCGGGATGAACCTGATCATCAACGATACCGATCATGCCCTGCTGATCAAAGTGGCCAGCGTGCCCAGTGCCCGCATGCAGGTATACTTCATCGACAACGAGGAGTACTTCAAGCGCAAGGCCGATACCCACGATGCCGAGGGCAACTTCTTCCCCGACAACGATGAGCGCGCCCTGTTCTTCGGACGCGGAGTGCTGGAGACGGTACGCAAACTAGGCTGGGTGCCGGATATCATCCACTGCCACGGCTGGATGACCGCTTTCGTTCCCTTGTACGTTCGCCATCACTTCGCGGACGACCCACACTTCGAGAACACCAAACTCGTGTTCAGTGTGCACGACCAGAAGGCGGAGCCCCTGGACAAGGATCTGGCGAAGAAGTTGGCCATGGAGGGCTTCGACAAGGAGTTGCTCAAGGGCTTGAACAAGCCGACCACCGACGATCTGGTGAAGTTCGCCATGGGCTTGTCCGACGCCGTGGTCCGCTCCACCGCGAAGTTGAGCAAGGGTATGGAGACCGCGTTGAAGGCCTATGAGAAACCGGTTATGCCCTTCGTGGGCGAAGGCGATGCGGTGAAGGCGCACGCGGATTTCTACCACAGCGTTCTGGAGGAAGCACTCGTCTGATCCGGTGAGCGCACCATTTCCGCACCGGCGCACCGGCACGTACTACGGGCTGTTGGCCGCCGTGCTCTGCATGGCCCTCATTCAAGGTTGTAAGAAACCGGAGGAGGACCTGGGTCTTGAGTTGTTGCCTGGCGAGCCTCTCGGGTTGACCACTGACACCACTGTGCTGGAGGCATTCACTTTCGTGGATAGCGCAGTGCAGACCAGCGGTCTTTCGCGCAGTTTGATCGGCGCATACGTGGACCCTGACTTCGGTTCGTTGAAGACGAGTTTGGTGGCTCAGCTGCGGCTCACGGCCAACAACATCGGCCAAGGTCAGGATAACTCGGGTCTTGTGGCGGATAGCATCGTTCTGGCGCTTGCCTTCGAAACGCCCAACACGCATTACGGCAACCTCGACCCACAACACTTCGTGGTGCAGGAGCTCAGCGCTGGGTTGTCCATCGATTCGGTCTACCGCAGCACCCGCCAACCAGCCATATTCGAGGATGATCTGGTGGCTTTGCATGGGGGCGAGATCACACCGAACCCGTTCGTGAACGCATTCGTGGGCGATGATACCCTGGGACCACAGGTGCGCATACCCTTGAAGTTGAGCCTCGCCGAACGTTTTCTAGAGGCCTTCGGGACTTCCGCCCTCACCGACAATCAGTCCTTCTTGGAGTTCTTCAAAGGCATCAAGGTATCGGTGGCGAATGGTGCGCAGCAGCCTTATCAAGGTGGCATCCTCCACATCAATACCATCGGTACAGGCACGAAAGTGACCGTTTACTATCATGATGATCTGAACCAACCCGAACTGGGCCGCACCTTGGATCTGCTGATCTCTACGGGCAGTGTGCGGTATACGGCTGTGGAGCGCGACCGATCGCTGGCCGTGAACCCGGGTCTGGACCAAGCGCTTGCCGATCCGGATGGTGAGCAGGCAACGGTGTTCCTGCAAACCTTGGGCGGATACCGAACGGCGGTGCGTTTTCCGGAGCTGCTGGATCTGGCCGGTCAGGACCGGATAGTGTCTAAAGCAGAGCTCATCGTTCCGTTGAACGGCTCGTTCTACCCCTACTATGCGCCGCCGCCCACTATCCTATTGTTCCGGGATAACAATGGTGCCGATGCCTTCCTGCCCGACCAGCTTGCCGGTGTCACGGGGATCGGTGGAGAATTCTCGTTGTCGGAAAAGGCGTATCGCTTCAACATCACGCGGTATGTGCAGCAGGTGATGAACGGCAACTTGCCCGATGATGGCATCAAGCTGGTGGCGGGGAGTTCGGGGGTGAGTGCCAACCGGGCCGTGATCTGTGGTCCGGATCATCCTTCCACGCCCATGCGGTTGCTGCTTACATTTACCACGTACTGAACCTGAACGCCTACGCCGGGCCACGGCGTCAATAGCATGTGCGGGATCGTTGCCTACCTGGGAGAGAAGGAAGCCTATCCGATACTGATCAATGGGCTCAGGCGCCTGGAGTATCGCGGCTATGACAGTGCCGGGGTGGCCTTGTTGCAAGGTGACCAGCTCACCATCTACAAGTGCCAGGGTAAGGTGAGCGATCTGGAGGCCCACATCAATGGTCGCTCCACCAAAGCCACGTTGGGGATCGGTCACACCCGCTGGGCCACGCACGGGCCGCCCAATGATGTGAACGCACACCCGCACCAAGGCACAAGCGGGAATCTCGCCCTGATCCATAACGGGATCATCGAGAATTACGCACCCATCAAGGAAGAGCTCGTCCATCGCGGTCATGTGTTCCGCAGCGATACGGACACCGAAGTGCTCGTACACCTGATCGACGACATCCAGCGCACCGAGAAGGTGGAGCTTGCTGAAGCCGTGCGATTGGCGTTGGCGAGCGTGGTCGGAGCCTACGCGATCGTGGTCATCGACCGGAATGCGCCGGATGTGATGGTGGCCGCCCGGAAGAGCTCACCATTGGTGATCGGTATCGGAGAAGGGGAATACTTCTGTGCCAGCGATGCCACACCCATCGTGGAGCACACGAAGAACGTGGTGTACTTGGAGGATGGGGAGATCGCCGTCATTGATCGGCACAGTGGCCTGAAGATCCGCAATATCAAGAACCAGGTGAAGACGCCCTTCATCCAAGAGCTCGAATTGCAGATCGAAGCGCTGGAGAAGGGAGGGTACGACCACTTCATGTTGAAGGAGATCCATGAGCAATCGCGGAGCATCCGGGACAGCATGCGCGGACGCCTCAACCTGGCCAAGGGCGAAGTGGTGCTCGGTGGCATCAAGGACTACGAGCAGAAGTTCATCAATGCGAAACGCATCCTGATCGTCGGGTGCGGCACCAGCTGGCATGCCGGCATGGTGGGCGAGTACCTCTTCGAGGAGTTCGCGCGCATTCCCGTGGAAGTGGAGTACGCCAGCGAGTTCCGCTACCGCAATCCGATCGTGAACGAGGACGATATCGTCATCGCCATCAGCCAGAGCGGCGAGACCGCTGATACGCTGGCGGCCATCGAGTTGGCCAAAGGTCGCGGTGCAACCATCATCGGCATCTGCAATGTGGTGGGCAGCAGTATCGCGCGTGTCACCCATGCGGGGTCCTACACGCACGCTGGCCCAGAGATCGGCGTGGCCAGCACCAAGGCCTTCACGGCACAGGTCACGGTGCTCACGCTCATGGCGCTCATGGTCGGGCAGAAGAAAGGCATGCTGAGCGGTGGCAACTTCTACCGCTTGCTGAACGAGTTGGACGCCATCCCGGACAAGATCCAGAAGGTGTTGCAGAAGGAGGCACAGATCAAATACATCGCCGACATCTACAAGGATGCCACCAACGCACTCTACCTGGGTCGTGGGTACACCTTCCCCGTGGCGCTGGAAGGCGCGCTGAAATTGAAGGAGATCAGCTACATCCACGCTGAAGGTTACCCCGCGGCGGAGATGAAGCATGGACCGATCGCGCTCATCGACGATGCCATGCCGGTGTTCGTGATCGCCACGAAGGGCGCGAGCTACGAGAAGGTGGTGAGCAACATCCAGGAGGTGAAGGCCCGCAAAGGCAAGATCATCGCCATCGTCACCGAGGGTGACACAGTGGTGAAGGATCTGGCCGACCATGTCATCGAGATCCCCGATGCCCCCGATGCCTTGGTCCCCCTGTTGAGCGTGGTGCCCTTGCAGCTGATCAGCTACCACATCGCTGTGATGCGCGGTTGCAACGTGGATCAGCCCCGCAACCTGGCCAAGAGCGTCACCGTGGAGTGAGCTGTTGCTTCGGTCGTCCCCACATGATCAAGCGGTCGTTGTTCCGGTAGGGCTGTAGGTCCTTGGTGAAGAGTAGGTGCCCCAGGTCGATCAGCGGCAAGACACCGAAGCCCCCGAAGGTGAGGCCGTAGATGATGGCGACCTTGGGCGTGGTGCCGAGGTAGATCCGGTGCGCCCCGAACGGACCCAATAGGAGCGCCAACGTGCTACCCACCAAGCGCTGGTCTTCCACCACCACCTCGATGCTATCCGCGGAGGGCACCGAACGGAGCGGAACGAACGGACCGCCGGCCAGGGCGTGATGCCCGATGGTCAAGCAGAGAAGAAGGGTCAACGTGGACAGTGCGCTGCGCAACGCGGTAGGGTCGGCATAAATGTAGAACGGGCATCAGCGCAAGCCGATGCCCGTTCAAGAAGTGTGTTCGAGGTCACTTGCCAGCGGCGAAGCGGCGGGCCACCTCGGGCCAGTTCACCACGTTCCAGAACGCGGTGATGTAATCCGGACGGCGGTTCTGGTAGTGGAGGTAGTAAGCATGCTCCCAAACGTCCATTCCCAGGATGGGTGTACCTCCGCAGCCGGTGTTCGGCATCAACGGGTTGTCCTGGTTCGGGGTGCTGCACACTTCGAGTTTTCCGCCTTTGTGCACGCAGAGCCAAGCCCAGCCGCTGCCGAACCGCGTGGCCCCTGCGGCGGCGAATTTCTCCTTGAAGGCATCGAAGGAGCCGAAGGCGGTGTCGATGGCCGCGGCCAGGTCACCTTCGGGTTTTCCGCCAGCGTTCGGGGCCATGATGGTCCAGAACAGGCTGTGATTGTAGTGGCCACCACCGTTGTTGCGGACGGCCATGTTGTTCATGTCCAAACCTTTCATCAGGTCCTCGATGGACTTGCCGGCGTCCGGCGAGCCTTCCAAAGCCTTGTTCAGGTTGGTCACGTAGGCGTTGTGGTGCTTTCCATGGTGGATCTGCATGGTCAGCGTGTCGATATGGGGCTCCAGCGCATCGTGTGCGTAGGGCAGTTCTGGTAGGGTGAAGGCCATGTTGGTCGGTTTCTGGCGGGTTTCTGTCGAATGGACCGCACGAAGATACGCTCAGAGTGAAGTTCGGACTTGCACGGATCAGAAACCCCATTACTTTTGCGCCCACTTTCACCAAAAAACACAGGGAATGTTCAAGAAATTCGCACTGCTCGCCACCATGGCGGCCTTCTTCGTTGCTTGCGGTAGCAGCACCCAGGAGAACATGGAGAACAAAGCCGACGAGGCTGCAAACTCCGCTCAAGAGATGATGGACAAGGCTGCTGCTGAAGCTGAAGCTGCTGCCGCTGAAGCTGCCAAGGCTGCTGAAGCTGCTGTTGACACGGCTGCTGCTGCTGCTGAAACGGCTATCGACGCTGCCAAGGACGCAGCTGCTCACTAAGCCATTACCGATATGTACGTGAAAGGGGCCGCAAGGCCCCTTTTTCGTTGACGCCGTCCGGGCTTGTGGGGCATCGCGAGGTGCCCTTTGCGTTCAGCGCTATGGATGGGCTGTATGGACGCGCCGGTCAACGGATCGGACATCCATCAAGAATGCCGTTCAGCAAGAACGCGGATCAGGCTCATGGGGCGGTGCGCCCTGCCGCCAGTTCATCCCGCGCCTTGAGGTACATCCTGTCCTTTTGGAGCAGGATCCGGTAGTAGCCATCATCGCCCCAGACATTGCGCGCGATACCTGCTTTAATTCGCATGGCGATCTGCTCCCGAGAGCGTGCTGCGTCTGCGGGCCTGTGCTCGATTCCTTCCTTTTTAGCGAACCGTTCGAGTTCGGCGAGCAGATCGTTCGAGACTTGGTAACGCCGAGCGAAATCCTCACTGGATGTGTAGCGCGCCTGAAGGGTTTGACGCTCCCGATCGGCCACATTGAAGGCGAATTGGTTCAAGGTCCCACTGAAGAACAGGTCGGTGAGGTAGGCCGAGGTCTCCAGCGTATCGGCTGGCACGAAGATGTCGGGTACCACGCCGCCACCGCCGTAAACGGTCCTTCCCTTCAACGTCTTGAACACCTGCGAGCTGTCCTTGGGGATGCTGTCCGAGCTGAGCAACTCGCCATGGCTGGCCCTGGCTTCGAAGTCCTCCATGTAATCGATGCCTTCACCATAGGGCCGTTGGATGGAGCGCCCGCTCGGGGTGTAGTAGCGCGCCGTGGTGATGCGAACCGCACTGCTATCCGGCAATGGTACATGCTCTTGCACCAAGCCTTTGCCGAAGGTGCGGCGGCCTACGAGTAAACCGCGGTCATTGTCCTGCACGGCACCCGCCACGATCTCGCTGGCACTGGCCGAGCCTTCATCGACCAGGATCGCCAGCGCGATATCCTCGAAACCACCAGCGCGGGTCGCATCGGCATCCTGGCGTGGGGAGTTCCGGCCTTCGGTGTAGACGATCGCACGTCCGCTGGGGAGGAACTCGTCGGAGAGATCGATCGCGGCATTCAGGAAGCCTCCGCCATTGCCTCGCAGATCGAGCACCAGGCGTTGCATTCCCTGGCTCTTTAAGCTTTCTGCGGCTCTCACGAATTCCTCATGGGTGTTCTTGGCGAAGCGCACGAGCTTGATGTATCCGGTGCCGTCATCATCCAGTATGGTGGCCGCCACGCTGTGGATGGGGATCTTCCCGCGTTCGATGGTGACCTCGAAGGGCTTGGCCTTTCCGTGCCGAAGGATCTCCACCACCACTTCGGAACCTTTCGGGCCGCGAAGGTTCTTCATCACCTGGTCGTTCGTGATCCCGATCCCAGCTAGCTTTTCCCCATTCGCTTGCAGGATACGGTCCCCGGGTCGGATGCCCACGGCTGCGCTCGGTCCGCCTTCCACAGGCGAGATCACCACCACGGTATCCTGCTGGATGGCGAACTCCACCCCGATGCCGTCGAAGCTGCCTTCGAGCGGTTCTTGAGCGGCGCGAAGCTCGGCGGCGCTGATGTAGTAACTGTGTGGGTCCAGGCGCTGGAGCAGATCCTGCAGCACCTCATCCACCAAGGCGTTCTTCTCCACAGTGTCCACGTACTGAGCATCGATCAGGTCGATCACCTGGCCGATCTTGTCGGAGGAGGACGGTTGCCGCAGGTTGAAGACCGTGAGCGGGCCGGAAGAGGAGGATCCCATGTCCCGGCCGATGAACAGGCCAGCGACGAGGCTCAGCGCGATCAGGGCGGGATAGAAGGGCGATGGACGCCGGGGTTTTTCGTGCATCCTACAGGGCTTCCAGTTTGGTTACCATCACCCCCCCGGCCGTAAGTAGATCAAGGCCTGCGGGGTCCTTGTACGCCTCTTGAAAAACGAGCCGTTCAATGCCCGCCTGAAGGACGAGTTTGCTGCATTCCTTGCAAGGCGAGTGTGTGAGGTATAACGTGGCGCCCCGTGCATTGTTCGTGCTCTTAGCCACCTTCAGGATGGCGTTGGCCTCAGCATGCAGCACGTACCAGTGAGTGAGCCCAGCGGGGTCCTCGCAATCGTTGGGAAAGCCGGTGGGCGTGCCGTTGTAACCATCGCTGATGATCATGCCATCCTTCACGATGATGGCCCCCACCTTCTTCCGGGTGCAGTGGCTAAGCTTGGCCCATTCCAGTGCCATCCGCATATAGGCGCGGTCGTAGCGGTCCTGCTTGGCAGGTTCGGCGTGCACGATGGCGTCTTGTGCGGTGGACATCAGGGGCGTGAAAGTAGTACGGCCGCAAGGTGCGGCCGTACGGGTGTACCCAGGGCGGGACTCGAACCCGCACGACTTGCATCACTGGTGTTTGAGACCAGCGCGTCTACCGATTCCGCCACCTGGGTAGGTATTGGGGCTGCGAAGATAAGGTTCCGAGGGGTTCCGCAGAACCGACCGAACCACCAAGTCCGGATAGACAATGGTCCTCGAACCCCTCACGCCTATGTTCGAGCGGTTTCGGCAGGCGCCGCACGGAAATTACTGGGAGTACCGAACAGCAGCTACCTCCATTCTGCTCGGGCCTTGGTGCGGTAGGGAATCACTCCTTGATGAATCGCCCATTTAGGATCGCGCCGTCGGTGTTCGCTCGCACCGCATATGCACCCGGCGGCAGCGCGCTGATCTCGATCCGTGTGGTGGGGCCTTGGGCCTGAGAGGTCATCACGAGGCGCCCCTGCATGTCGTGGATGGAAATGATGTCAGCCGATCGAAGCCCGATCGCACGCAAGTAGAGTTCTCCGTCAGCGGGAACGGGGAACAGCGTCAGTGTCGCGCGTTGTATTTCACCGATGGCATTCGGTGCGCTTGGTGCGGCACAGGGCATGGCTCCGTTGTTCATTTCGTTGAACATGCCTGGGATGTTCCGTGCGAACGTGGTGATGCTATCCACACGAGCTTGGAGTGCTGTTACATTGGCAAGTGGATCCGATGCACCACTGCGCACGTAGGTATAGGCGAGCAGGAGGTTGATGTGCTCCCCCGGCTCCAAGGTTCCAGGACCCATGCTAGCCAAGACACGCGGGTCGCGAGTTGATCCGAGCGCACTGAGGCTTCCGTTCCAATCCGGTTGGGGAATACCCCCGGTACCCAAACCCTCGGGGTCTGAGGTGCCCGGGAAGCAGAACAAAGCGGGTGTTGCACCAGGTGAAGGGTCGTAGCCGATGCCACCATAGGTCTGCAACACATTGGTCTTCCATTTCTGTTGGTTATATCCCAGAAAGTGGCCTATCGAGTTAGGGTCGGTCATGGCAGGGGAGCCCTCCCTGTAGTATGTGATGGAGCCGCTAAGCCCGAAGCGTTCATTGTCGATCATCTCATCGGCATAGCCTGTTCCATTCACGTAGAGTTCTTCTGTGGTCATGGCATTGTCAACTCCATCTGGTTCGAGCAGCGGCCCCTTGAGCACCACCAGGCCGAATACAGGCGGAACAGAGCCATAGCCGTTGTTCCCGAGACAATCCTCATCCGTGTCATCCCCATTCAAAACGTACACCAGGCTGCGCAGGACATCGGTGCCAATGATGTCATCGTTGCTACAGCCGATATCCAGGTCGGCATAGTGTCCGATGCGCAGGTCGTTCAAGGGAA
Organism: Flavobacteriales bacterium; assembly: GCA_035389265.1. GTDB lineage: Bacteria > Bacteroidota > Bacteroidia > Flavobacteriales_F > PHOS-HE28 > PHOS-HE28. The sequence continues at coordinate 9,604 of DAOORM010000031.1, forward strand.
GTGAGCCGCGCTGGATGATCTTGTGCTGAACGAAGACGGTCTGGTCCAAAGCAGGGTTGTCGTCATAGGCGAACGCCATTAGATGCACCTCCAAGCCGATCGCCTCGCTAGCTGAGGCCATGTGTTCTTCACCGGTATCATTGAAGATGGCGTAGATCGCCTTGTCGCCTATGATACACGGATGATCCCCGATTTCGGGATCGTAGCTGCCGTCCGCACCGATATCCACGAACGGTGCTAGGTAGGTGGCTTGGCCCGCGCTCACGTCACCCATCGCAGGCCAGCTCAGGAAGGAGGGTGGAATGGTGTATCCATCTGGGAACTCATCGTTCACATCACATTCCGGGTCCTGCAAACAAGCGAAGTAGGCTTGATGCAGTTCGATCTGTGTGGCCGATACGCTCCAGACCCTGTCATACTGGGCAATGGTCTGTGCAGTGATGCTCGCTGTACCGTCGGTCGTAAGCGGCCCGGGGGTGAAATCCTGCGCTCCCGGGTACAGGTGTGCAGCTACGCGCGCTTGGGAATTCGGTGTGATCCCTGTCACCCAGAGGCCACCTGCCCCCATGGTGAGCAGCCCGCTGAAGGCGGGTATCTCCACACCGACCGGAAGGCCTGGGTTACTCCCGATGAAGCCATTGGCGTGTACGACCATGCGTACATCATTCGCGTCGAGGGTGCCGAAGCCTTGAGCATGTCCTAGGAAGCTCGTGCTGAGCAGAAGGCTTGCAAGGAGGGGTCTTGGTATACGCATGAGAATCGGTGGTTATACCACCAACCTATGCCCAGCGGGTGTGGAAGCGTTAGTGCTACACAGCCAACGGCGCCAACCGTTCGTCCAACGGTCGATACCGACACTCGAATGATGGTCACTGACCAACGTGTGGAGACGAGCACTCAGAGCTGTCGTAGCAGCCCGCGCAGATCGACCTTCTCGCCCACGATCCGCACCACCTCATTGATCGGTACGCGCTCCTGCTTCATGCTATCGCGCTCGCGGATGGTCACCGCCTCGTCGTTGAGCGAATCGTGGTCCACGGTGATGCAGTAGGGCGTTCCGATCGCGTCCTGGCGGCGGTAGCGTTTGCCGATGCTGTCCTTGTCGTCGTACTGGCAATTGTGGTCCAGTTTTAACGTGTCGATGATCGCACGCGCCTTCTCGGGCAGCCCATCCTTCTTGATCAGCGGCAGCACGGCCACTTTCACGGGGGCCAAGGCAGCGGGGATGCGGAGCACCACACGCTCCTCGCCATTCTCCAGCTTCTCCTCCTCGTACGCGGCGCTTAGCATGGCCAGGAACATGCGATCCAGACCGATGGAGGTCTCCAGCACGTAGGGCACATAACTCTCGTTGGTCTCCGTATCGAAGTACCGAAGCTTCTTCCCGCTGAACTTCTCGTGGTTGCCCAGGTCGAAGTCGGTGCGGCTGTGGATGCCTTCCAGCTCCTTGAAGCCCATCGGGAACTTGAACTCGATGTCGCAGGCCGCATCGGCATAGTGCGCCAATTTGATGTGGTCGTGGAAGCGATAGTTCTCCGCCGGTAGACCGATGGCGCGATGCCAGGCCATACGCTTGGCCTTCCAGGTCTCGTACCACTCCTGCTGGGTGCCGGGCCGGATGAAGAACTGCATCTCCATCTGTTCGAACTCGCGCATGCGGAACACGAACTGCCGCGCGACGATCTCGTTGCGGAAGGCCTTCCCGGTCTGTGCGATGCCGAAGGGGATCTTCATCCGTGCGCTCTTCTGCACGTTGAGGAAG
>DAOORM010000032.1:0-11361 GCA_035389265.1 Flavobacteriales bacterium
CACCCCGCGTCGCCGGCTTTGCACCACCGCGCCTTCGCCAGCCATGTGGAAGGGGGGAAGCTCGACGCCATTCACCTGCACGTTGAGCGAGTCAGGCTCCTTGTCCTTCAGTTCCTTCTTGATCACGGCCTCCCATTGCTCACGTGTAGCGGGGGGGAAGGCGCTGAACAGCTTCGTGTGTGCCATCGGGGCGAAGTTCGTCCATGGAACGGCAACCAACATCGTCCGCTTCGTCCTTTCATTTTCCCGTTCCGTCAGGTATCCGGTATCGCTCAGCAACGAAATGGTGCGGGAACCACGTCAACCCGGAAACAGGTGAACATGCGCCCAACGCTACCGTTGCTTAGCCTACTGTTACTTACAAGTATCCAATCCTTCGCTCAAGGCGCTGGTGATCAGCTCTTCGATTCGGATCAAGTGGTCGAGCTACGACTCACGTTCCAAGACCCGGATCACTGGACCACCTTGTCCTTGAACCATTTCGCAGGCGATGAGACCTACCTGCCCGCTGCCGTGGAGATCGTGGACAATTCAGGGACCTATTTCTTGGACAGTGTCGGGGTCCGATTGAAGGGGAACAGTTCCTTCGACTTCTATCCGACCAGTAAGAAGCCCATGAAGCTCGACTTCAACCACTTCATCCGTGGGCAGGACTACCACGGTTTGAAGAAGCTGAACTTGAACAACTGTTGGAGCGATCCCACCTTCATGCGCGAGAAGACCTTCTTCGATGTGAGCCGTGAGCAGGGAGTTCACGCGCCGCGGATGAATTATGCCAACGTTTACCTGAACGACATCTTCTGGGGCTTCTATGCCTTGGTGGAACAGGTGGATAAGACCTACCTCGAACGTTGGTTCGGGGAGAACGATGGCTACCTGTACAAAGCAGGCGATAACTATACGCCCGATGGTGGAGGCCTCGGCTTGGAGGCGGATCTGAACCACTATGGCACACTGGCTGCGAACTACACCGGCCGTTATGAATTGAAGACCCACGAGGATCGGAATGATTGGTCGCAGTTGATCGATCTGCTCGACCTGATCGACAACGCTTCCAATACCGTGCTCTTGGCCGACCTGCCGCAGCGCATGGCTTTGGATCAGGTGCTTCGTTCCCTGGCCTTGGACAACCTCTTCGGAAGCATGGACGCCTACTACGGCAGCGCACGCAATTACTACCTGTACCAGGATAGCACAACGTTCAAGTGGCATTGGATCAAGTGGGATGCGAACATGTCCTACGGTCGTTACGTGCCATCGAACATCGATGATCCCGCACTCCTGCCTGCCGCATTCACCACGCCGGGAAGGAGACTGTTGCAGCGCGTGCTGCAGAACCCCACGCTCCGGATCGCCTATCTGAATGAATACTGCACGGTGTTCGAGGCGTTCACCAACACGGAGCTTGATCCGCGTATCGATGCCCTTGCCGACTTGCTCCGCGAACATGTGGACGCCGACAACAACAAAGAGTTCGATGATGCCATCTTCGACCTGAACATCGAACAGACCGTGACCGCACAGAGCGGCCAGAACTGGAACACCATTCCAGGTTTGAAGTCGTTCATCGCACAACGCCGATCATTCCTGATCTCTTCCGGACTGGATTGTACCACGGCCGGTCTTGCTGAGTTGGCCGATCAGGAGATGAAGGCCTTCCCGAACCCGACCTCAGGTGCTGTCACCCTGACATTACCTCCTGGTGTACGGGGTGGCCTCGTTAAGGTCTTCGACCCCATGGGGCGCTTGGTGGACGAACAGATCTGGACCGGACGTGTGGACCTGAGCGGTCGACCGGCCGGGACATACACCCTTCTTCTGAACGACTCGGACATCACGGCCCGTGCCTTGGTGATCAAGGAGTAACGACCGGGGACTTCCTCATTCTACGGTCGATAATGGGAAGCGGATCAAACCCTTTGTTCCCAGTCGTGTCCGTAATGTTGCCACAGCGTTTCCATAACGTTACCTGACCATGACCACCATCCGCCCCCTGTTCGCCGTTCTCACTATTTCTAGTTCGTTCCTTGCCTCTGCTCAATTCGCGCCGAGCGACAGTCTCTTCAATACCGACCAGGTCGTGGAGGTGGATCTGGATTTTGGTGACAATGACGCTTTCTGGGCAACGCTGGTCCAGTACTACGAGAACGATCAAGGTGAGACGCTGCTTGGGGATGTGACGATCACGGATCAAACGGGCACATGGACCTACTACAACGTGGCGGTCGACCTCAAGGGAAATAGCAGCTACAGCCATCCCGGCAACAAGAAGAGTTTCAAGATCGACTTCAACGACGACATCGCTGGCCAGAAATTCCATGGCATGGCCAAGGTCCACTTCAACAACTGCTGGAGCGATCCGACTTTCCTGCGTGAGAAGATCTTCTTCGATTATTGCCAGGATCATGGTGTGCTCGCGCCTCGTGTGCTCTATGCCAACGTGACAATGAACGGAACGTTCTGGGGGTTCTACAACTTAGTGGAGGCCGTGGATAAGGACTTCCTGGACCGCTGGATCGACGATGATAATGGGAACCTGTTCAAGGCTGCGGATAATTTCGGCATGGGCGGCGGTGGTGGTGGAGGAGGATCCGCTGAAGCCGATCTGGCCTACTATGGGTCCGCACAGGCATCCTACACGAGCCGCTACGAATTGAAGACCAACGAGACCGCGAACGACTGGAGCGACCTCATCGCCTTGCTTGACTTGCTGAACAACACGACCGATGCGGAGCTGATCGAGCAGATCCCAACGCGCATGGCCTGGGATGGTGTACTGCGATCCTTGGCAATGGACAACCTCTTCGGCAACCTCGATACCTACATCAACAGCGCGCGGAACTACTACCTCTACCACGATAGCACCACCTTCCTGTGGAACTGGATCAAGTGGGATGCGAACATGGCGTTCGGCGCTTACCCTGCACAAGGCCAGAATGCGCTGACCCTTTCGCCCACCTACGTGGCCAACAACCGACCACTCATGGAGCGTATTATGGGGATACCGACACTTCGCACCCAATACCTCAACGCTTATTGTGCCGTGAAGGAGGATTTCACGAACGCCTACCTGGACGGTCGGATCGACGCACTGGTGGATCTTATCGCCCCCCATGTAGCCGCCGACCCCAACAAACAGTACACCCTCGCGCAGTTCAACACGAACATCACCAGTGATATCACGGTGACGGGCGGCGGACCGGGTGGGTCGCAGACCTTGCGTGGCCTGAAGTCGTTCATCACGACACGTGCTAACAGCTTGTCCGGCTTGTTGGATTGTACAGCGGCTTCCGTCGCCGATGGGTTGGAGGAACCGGTCCTTCGGGTCTACCCGGTGCCAGCAGTGGACCGTGTGGAGGTCCAATTGCCAGCTGGCGCTCGCATGGCCGACCTGCGCTTGGTGGATGGAATGGGCCGTGAAGTGCCCATCGAGCCAAGCGCTGGAGGGTTCTCCGTGGAGCACCTTGCTTCGGGTATCTACCGGCTCACCGCGCTCACAGCCAATGGACCGGTCACCGCGAACCTCGTGAGGCGCTGATCGCGTAGAAGTGTCATCTTTGTAAGGAACAACGTTCACCAGCGACCTCAAACACATGAAGAAGATCCTCGCTTTCCTCGCATTCGCAGCCTTTGGCTTCACCGTGAATGCACAAACCGTTACCACCGCCGCCGATGCTGAAGCAGTGCCTGCCGTGGAGAAGACCCATTCCTGCGCTGGACATGCCCATGCCACGGCGGCGCAAACCGCTGACGGTGTAGCTGCTGAAACGAAAGCCGCCGGTTGCTGCGCAGCCAAAGGTGCTGGCCACGCCGATGCTGCCAACGCAGCGAATGGAGTAGACCCGATGGCTCCCGCCGCTGACAAAAAGGCCGGTGGATGCTGCGCCGGTAAGGCCGCTGCAAAGAGCTGCCATGGTGGCAAGGCTGAAGCCTCCGCTACGGAAGCAGCTCCAGCCGCCAAGTGACCCGGTAGGGCTCAATTTCCAGACCATTCCGAAGGAGGCCCTGCGTCGTACGTGGGGCCTCGTTCTTTTCGCGGTTCCTAACTTTCGGCCATGCACATCACCAAGAACTCCGTCGTTTCGTTCCACTACACCCTTAACGACGCCGATGGCAAGCTGCTGGATACCAGTGCCGGCCGCGACGCCTTCGCCTACATCCAAGGTCATCAGATGATCGTTCCCGGTCTGGAGCGTCAACTCGAAGGTCGCCAAGCTGGCGACAAGGTGTTGGCCGTGGTTCCCGCTGCTGAAGGCTATGGTGAGCTCGATCCATCTCTGGTGCACAAGGTGCCCATGGACCGCTTCGGTGGCCAGAACGTCGAGCCTGGCATGCAGTTCCAAGCCGGTACCTCAGAGCACGGCGAAATGGGTGTCTTCACCGTGATCAGCGTGGAAGATGGCATCGTAGCCCTGAACGGGAACCACCCTTTGGCCGGTGTCACCCTGCACTTCAATGTGGAGATCACCGATGTGCGGGCAGCCACCGAAGAGGAACTGGCCCACGGCCATGTGCATGGTGAGGGTGGTCATCACCATTGAGATAGCCAGGGTGATCGAGAATGGAACTTTCCGAGCACGGGTTCACTGTGGCTGATAGTGCCTAGGTAGCCCATGCTCTTCCCTTCCTTCGCCTTCCTGGTCTTCCTGCCGCTGGTCTACCTGCTTTACTGGTACGTCTTCAACCGCGGTCTGCGGCTGCAGAACACCTTCGTCCTTTTCGCCAGCTACGTCTTCTACGGTTGGTGGGACTGGCGTTTCCTGGGCTTGCTCTTCTTCAGCTCTTTCACTGACTTCCTGCTGGCGCTTGCCATAGACCGAAGTCCAACTCAGCGCAGGAAGAAGACCTGGGTGGTCGTCAGTTTGGTGGTGAACTTGGGTGTGCTTGGTCTTTTCAAGTACTTCAACTTCTTCCGCGACGGGCTCGTTGACCTGATGTTGGGCATGGGGATGCAGCCCGATCTGCCTACGCTCCAACTCCTGCTTCCGGTCGGCATCAGCTTCTACACCTTCCAGTCGCTCAGCTACACCATCGATATCTATCGCGGACAGATCAAAGCCACACGTGATCCCCTGGAGTTCCTGGCTTTCGTGAGCTTCTTCCCGCAACTGGTGGCTGGGCCCATCGAGCGGGCGCGAGACCTGCTACCGCAATTCCAGGTACCGCGTCATTTCGATCGGCAAAAAGCCACGGATGGCCTGCGCCAGATGCTCTGGGGCTTCTTCAAGAAACTGGTCATCGCCGATGGCTGTGCTCCCGTGGTGGACGAGATCTTCAGCGGCGATCTGGAGACGACCGCCGGGGCCACGCTCTTCTTCGGTGCCTTCTTCTTCGCCTTCCAGATCTATGGCGACTTCAGTGGGTATAGCGATATCGCCATTGGTTGCGCACGTTTGTTCGGCTTCGAGCTCAGCCGCAATTTCGCTTACCCCTATTTCTCGCGCAGCATCTCGGAGTTCTGGCGCCGCTGGCATATCTCGCTCAGTACCTGGTTCCGCGATTACGTGTACATGCCGCTCGGTGGTTGGCGTAGCAAATGGGGACGCCTGCGCAACATCCTGATCACCTTCTCCGTGAGCGGGTTCTGGCATGGCGCGAACTGGACCTTCATCAACTGGGGCCTTCTCCACGGCGTGTACTATGTGCCAGAGGTCCTCGCTAATGGCAAGGCTCGGCGTGATCGAGCCACCTTGCGCGACCTTCCCGCGATCCTGGTGACCTTTCTTCTGGTTGTGCTCGCTTGGATCTTCTTCAGGGCCACCACCATGGGAAAGGCCGTCGATCACCTTCGGTACATGGTGATCAACGCTTTTCAGCATCCAGGGATCGCGCTCGTTTGGATGTGGCACCCCGTTTCCAACTTCATCGCCCTGTTGGTGATCGTGGAATGGTTCGCACGGGATCGAAACCATCCGTTGGAGCGCTTGCCGACGAATTCCTACTTACGCTGGGCCATCTACATCGCCCTCGCCCTTGCGATGCTCGTGCGAATGGACATGCATACCCATGAGTTCATCTACTTCCAATTCTGAACCGTTGCGGGTGTTGGTGCGTGCGATGGGCGCTGGCCTGTTGATCGTTCCCATTCTGGTGGTGGGCTATTTCTTCGGCCCTCATGTGGCACGGGTGGATTATTTCCGCGCTGTGGCTGATAAACACGCCCGCTTGGATTCGCTCCCTTCTCCGAAGGTCATCATCATCGGAGGCAGTAACGCCACCTTCGGGATCGATAGTGAGCGATTGGAACAAGCCTTGTGCAGACCGGTGGTGAACATGACCATCGGCGCAGGTCTCGGCTTCCAGTTCATGTGCAACGAGCTCAATGGCCACATCGGTCCGGGAGACCTCATCATCGCTACCTTGGAATTCTCTGCCTACACCAAGTCGGTGAAGGATAATGAAACCCACATCCTCGTCGCGGATCGAGCGCCCGTGGCGATGGCAGCGATCCCTTGGTACCGCCGCCCCAGGATACACCTTGGTCTGGCGATCATGCGGTGCCAGGCCGCTTGGAAGTACATGACCGGCGAGTGGGAAGGTGAGGTCTCGGACAAGGTCTATCGGGCCGATGGGTTCAGTGAACAGGGTGATCTGCTTCTACACCTCGGCCTGCCTCAGCGCGGTCCGGATAGACAACAAGAGGTGATCCATGAGCTGCCGGTCTTCAACCCGCAGATCCTCCCCATTGCGCAGGAACTCGTGGATAGTGCAAAGGCCAATGGCGCTGAAGTGGTATTCACTTGGTCAGCGGTGGCCAGCTCGAGCCAGCGGTACGACTACGCTGAGACGATCCGTGGTCGGATGACCGAGGCTGGTTTTCCCCTGTTGGGTATCCCCGAAGACTACACCTTTCCGGACACGGCCTTCCACGATACACACTACCACTTGCGAGAGACTTGCCGTGGGATCCGAACGGAACGGATGATCCGCGATCTGAGCGCAGGCGGGATCATGCAGCGCTGCGATAGCCTTCGAACCAAGCCTTAAGGTTTGCTTTCAGGCACAAGTACGAAGATGTCCTCGTTGTCGCGCTTCATGAAGTACCGCTCGCGGGCGAACTTTTCAAGCAACTCCTTGTCGCTCGAGAGTTCATGCAGGTGTTCCCGTGTGCGCTTGATCTCGGTCGCGTAGAATTCCTTCTGCTCGTTCATCCGCGACAATTCACGCCTGTTCTTGAAGGTGGTCCACGCATCGTTCCGGTCGAAGAACGCGATCCAGCAAAGCAGCCCAAGACTGGCGGCCATGTAGCGGTTCTTCAGACGGGCGGGAATGCGGTCCAAGAGCTTTTTCACGGCAACGAAGCTACCGGTGTCTAATGCGGAACGCGGCTTTTGATGGCCCCCGTATTCAACGATCCCCTGTTCGGTTCACAAGGTCCCGCGTTTTCCGAGCTCGATCACCTCCAAGTCTTTCACTTTTCCTGCTTCTAAGCTGAACCTCAGGATGGTACGGACCTGGTGCCAGCCGTGCCGACCTGCTGCGCCGGGGTTCATGTACAGGCAATTCACCCCTGGATCGAATTGAACGCTACAGATATGGGAGTGGCCGCAAATGAACAGATCGGTCGGAGTGGTGCGCAGTTCCCGCACGACTTCAGGTGTGTATCGCGGTGGCTTTCCGGCGATGTGGGTGATCCACACCCGAACACCTTCCAGTGTGAAGCGCAGATGCTCCGGGAAGGCCGACCTGGTGGCTCCATCGTCGATGTTGCCGAACACCGCACGTAAAGCCTTCCAGCGGGCCAATTCCTCAGCCACCGCCGGACCGATGTCCCCGGCATGCCAGATCTCATCGCACGCGCTGAAATGCGCCTGGACCCGCGGATCCAGCCAGCCGTGGGTATCGCTGATGAGACCGATGCGCTTCAAGGCCGCAAAGGAAGGCACGATACCGTACCAGCTCATCGTACCCGGTACCTTTGCGCCCCGGTCGCCCATGGAGATCCTCCCGCGTTTCTTCCTACAACTCGCTTTCGACGGCACACCGTACCGGGGATGGCAGCGCCAACCGGCGGCACCCAGTGTGCAGGAGGAAGTGGAAAAGGCGCTGCGGATCGCGCTGCATGCCCCGGACCTGTTCGTGGTCGGTTGTGGTCGCACCGATACCGGCGTGCATGCCACGGACTATTACCTGCACTTCGATGCCCCGTCTAACAAGGTGATCGATGAACGGCTGGTGTACAGCCTCAACAGCATGCTCCCCGACAGCATCGCCATCAAACGCGTGATCCCGGTGAGCGATGACGCGCATGCCCGCTTCAGTGCCACTGAGCGAGGCTATACCTACCTCATCCTGCGGCGAAAAGACGCCTTCATGGCCGATCGGGCTCACGTCCTCCATCCTCCGTTGGATGTAGCTGCCATGAACGCCGCGTGCATGCACCTTATCGGGAAGCAAGACTTCAGCAGTTTCTGCAAGGCCGGTAGCGATGCCAAGACCATGTTGTGTGATGTGCGCTCGGCCCACTGGGAAGAGACAGCCGAAGGCTATCGGTTCCGGATCCGTTCGGACCGCTTTCTCCGCAACATGGTTCGGGCCATCGTGGGTACCTGTATCCGCATCGGCAAGGGCCAAGCGCCGCCGAACAGCATGCGCGCGGTGATCGATGCCAAGGATCGTAGCGCTGCGGGCAAGAGCGCCTCCGCGCGTGGTCTGTATCTTGAACACATCGTCTATCCGTTCATTCCGGCAGGACATCCATGAGCACCGCATCCGCTACCGCAGAACCAGCGAAGAAGGGGAGTGCACCTTCCGGAAGTGCTGCGCCGAAGGCCAGTGTTCAAGGCAAGGCGTTCGATCGCAAGCTCTTCGGCCGTGTGTTCGCCTTTACTGCCCCTTATCGCGGGATCTTCTGGTGGGCCGTGGCCCTCACGTTCATCCTCAGTATCGTTGGTGTCATTCGCCCCATCATGCTTGGTTGGCTTGTGGATGTGGCTGCCAATACCTACGATTCATTATTCGTCCTCACCGAGGATTCGAACTGGAACGCCCGCAGCATCGCCTGGATGGCCAACCTCACAAAAGGCACTGTGGGTCGTGGCACATGGACACTCGTATGGGTCATCACCATCGTGGTGGTCATCCTGCTCATCGTGGAAACTGTGGTGCAGTATTTTCAGGCTTATTGGACCGCCTGGCTTGGGCAGGCCGTGACCTTCGACCTCCGGCAACGGCTCTATACCCGTTTGCTCGGCTTCAAGCTCCGCTACTTCGACCGCACGCCGATCGGCACCTTGGTCACCCGGGTGATCAGCGATATCGAGACCATCGACGACATCTTCTCCCAAGGGCTACTCATGATCATGGGCGATATCCTCAAGCTGCTCGTGGTGGTGGTGGTGATGTTCGTGTACAACTGGGAGCTCGCCCTCCTCAGCATGGTGCCCATTCCCTTGCTGCTGTGGAGCACCAACATCTTCAAGAACAGCATCCAGAAGAGCTTCCAGGATGTCCGGACCCAGGTAGCACGCCTCAATGCCTTCGTACAAGAGCATATTCAAGGCATGGCCATCGTGCAACTCTTCGCCCGGGAAGGTCAGGAGTACCGCAAGTTCCAAGCGATCAACCGGGAGCACCGGAAGGCCCACATCCGCGGTGTGCTGGCCTACAGCATCTTCTTCCCCGTGGTGGAGATCCTCAGCGCCATTTCGCTCTCCTTCCTCGTTTGGTGGGGGGTGAAGGATGTGCTGGCGGGCCAGGCCACACTAGGCGACATCTTCGCTTACATCCTCTTCATCAACATGCTGTTCAGGCCAATTCGCCAGTTGGCCGACCGGTTCAACGTGCTGCAGATGGGCATGGTCGGAAGTGAACGGGTCTTCAACGTGCTCGATACTGATGCCACGCTCGCGGATACAGGCACCAGAAGCACTTCCACGCTCAAGGGTGATATCCATTTCACCGATGTCTGGTTCGCTTACGATGATACACCTACCAGTGAGGGAAGTACCGACGGAGAAGGACCGAACTACGTGCTGAAAGCCATCGACTTCGAGGTGAAGGCCGGCCAGATGGTGGCCCTGGTCGGGGCCACGGGTTCGGGTAAGAGCAGCATCATCAACCTCCTCAGCCGGTCTTACGATCTCCAGCGCGGAAGTGTGCAGCTCGATGGGCATGACATCCGTGACTATAAGCTGGCCGAGCTTCGCAAGGACATCTCCGTGGTGATGCAGGATGTCTTCCTCTTTAGCGATTCTGTCCACAACAACATCACCTTGGGCGACCCTTCCATCACCCGTGCGGATGTGATCGAAGCCGCGAAGTCCGTAGGGGCGCACGATCTGATCGAACGGCTGCCGCTCGGGTATGATACCGAAGTGCGCGAACGCGGAAGCATCCTCAGTGTTGGTCAACGACAGCTCATCGCTTTCATCCGGGCTGCGGTGAATAGACCCAAGGTGCTGATCCTGGACGAAGCCACGAGCAGTGTGGACAGTACGAGTGAGCAATTGATCCAAGAAGCCACTGAAGTCCTGACGAAAGGGCGCACCAGCATCGTCATCGCCCACCGCTTGAGCACGATCCAAAAAGCGGATCGGATCCTGGTCCTTGACCAAGGCAGGATCATCGAACAAGGTTCACACCAGGAACTGCTTGCCCAGGAAGGCCCTTATAGGAAGCTCTACGAGTTGCAATTCCGTTGATGTTCAAGTCCTAGGATGATAGAGCTTCCGTTACCATGGAAGATGCTAAGTTCGGAAGTACGTCCAGCCTGATATTCATCGCTTTCCTCCGAAGCAACGGATGCGATGACCCGGGCGTCTTTGATGTGACCCTTGATGCCAACGCGAACGCCGCTAGAGAGCAATGGGGTTCGTCTTTTCATTCGTAAAGTCCCTGAGTTCGCGGTAGAATTTCCCGAAAGGCGTTTACCTTCAGCCTTCATGACCCGTTCGCTATCCTTCCTCACGTTCCTGCTGGCCGCTCTGTTCGCCCATGCGCATGATCATGGCCGTTCCTCGGAAGCAGCCATGGTCCAGTTCCACCAGAACAAGGGACAATGGCCTGGCCAAGTGTTGTTCCGAGCCAACTCGCCCGGTGGGGCTGTATTTCTGGAGCATGATCGGTTCACGCACGTGCTCATGGCCGGCGGTGCACGAAGCGTGCATGGTGACCCACGTGCTCAGGCGCCGTCCCTTAGTATGCACGCCTATCAGGTCCGTTTCATAGGAGCGACGACCACTGGCCACGCAGGCTTTGCCCAGGAGCCCTTCCACGTGAATTATTTCCTCGGTGATGACCAGGCGCGATGGGTATCCGACGTGCTGGTTTTCGGAGGAGTAGAGCTGAGCGCGGTCTATCCGGGCATCGATCTGCATGTTTCCGGTGCCACCGGCTTGAAATACGACTGGATCGTGCATC
>DAOORM010000033.1:0-11296 GCA_035389265.1 Flavobacteriales bacterium
CACATCGGCATCCTGCGCATGCTCCAGGATGGCCTTCATGTCATCCAACCGGCCCACATGGAACCGGTGGGCCAATGCCGCGCAGGGAGCGTTCGGGTCTGGATCGATCGCGTTCACCTGCAGCGGATAGCGCAACGCGTTCTCGATGAACATGCGGCCGAGTTGTCCTCCTCCGAGCAAGGCGATGGTGCGACCGACTTTCATCGCGGCCAAAGATAGCCCGCGAGGTCCCGCTCAGCGTCGGCGTGAGGGAACACCACTGAATTGGTGGAAGCGGTAGCCCACGGTCAGTTGGATCGAGCGGTGCTTCGCGAATAAGGCATCATCGTCACCGTGGAACCTGCTCATGGCACTGTATGCACGTAAGCTGATGTCCACGCCATGTTGGAAGTCCATGCCGAAACCGCCGACGAAGCCGTGATCCAACGCCTCGTAGCGGTCAATGGTCGATCGGTTCCCCTCGGTGCCCTTCACCTGAGCTGAAACAGGTCTGGCGATCTGGTATCCACTGGCCAGGTTGAAGCCGTTGCTCAAGAAGTACTTCACCGTGAGCGGCACTTGGATGTAGATGCTGCGCTCCGTGTAGGTGTCGCCGTCCGGTTCCATCCACTGGGCCCCCATGGTCGATACGAGCACCTCGGGCTGTAGCTCCACCATGGGCGCTATCCCCCAGGGAACGTAAAGACCTGCCGTGCCGCCAGGGATGGGTGTGGTGCGTACCAGGATGGCTTTGGCCGTGCTGGCCTGTACCCCTGCTTTGAAACCGATGCCTGTCGACTGTGCGTGGGAGATCACACCGAAGGCCAGGCAGAAGAGGGATGCCGAATAGCGTTTGTGCATGCTCGAGCTGCTTGGTTCTAGTGCCTGTACGAGCCTGTTCCTACTGGTGTTTCCACTGCGGGAAGGGTATTCGCTGGGCCGTATGTCCAACTCGACGGGCGCTCCAAAAGAGAAGACCAACACCCTTTCGGATGTTGGTCTTCCAAGCAGTTCAGGATGTTCCGTCAGTTCTTCAATACCTCGATCCGGCTGTTGGAGACAGCACCGCTTTGGCTCACACGGACCACGTAGGTGCCGGCTGCCAGCGCTGATGCATCCAGTTGGTGGAGTTGACCTGTTGTGGAGGTGTTCATGACCATACGGCCTTGCATGTCGAGCACCTCGATCAGCGCGGAACCATCCTGGCCAAGGCCCACGTTCAACAGTCCCGTCGTCGGATTGGGCCATACGCTCACGTTGGCAGTGGCAGCTTCGGTCACGCTGGTGCTGAATTGGATGAAGATCTTGTAGTCCTCCGTCTCTCCGTACGCGTAAGCGTAACAGGGGTCGATCGGGTTCGGTTCACCTTGCGCAACGAATTGACCACGTACACGCAGCCTACTCTCGCCAATGGAAGCGCTCTGGGGTACGGTGAAGGTGAGTTCGCCGGAGCCGCCAGCCACCGTGTTGGTGAACTGTCCAAGGCTTTCAGAAGGTTCGAAAACACCGTTCAGGTTCATGTCGATCCACGCAGCATAGACGTCAGGCGTGTAGTCGCCCGAGCCGATCACCAGCGTGTACTCACTGCCACGCTCAACGGTGGTGTTCTGGGTGCTGCTATAGTCCGTGTATGCTGGTGCTTCTACACCGCCTGTGTTCAGGTTCACGATGTTGCCGATCACCACATCATCGATGAAGTCCCCGTCCACCGGTCCGAGTACGTTCACCGGCGTGCAGTAGATGCTCGGGGCCGCGGCGATGGTGATGCCGTAGTCCTCGGTTTCTCCATACGCATAGTTGAAGCACGGATCCACATCAGCCGGCTCTCCATCACCGATGAAGACACCTCGGACGCGCATGGTCGTGTTGCCCAGCGGCGCATTCACCGGCACCTCGAAGCTGCTCAACTGGCTCTCGTTGGCCTCCGTGGTGGAGAACTGACCGAGTTTCTCGGATGCTTCGAAGACGTCGTCCTGGTCGTAGTCGATCCACACGGCATAGCTGTCGGTGGTGTAGGTGCCGCTCTCCACGACGATACCGTAGTAGCCGTTGCGAACGAGCGTCGTCGAGAAGGTGCTACTGAAGTCCGTGTAAGTGGGTTCCGTTTCACCGCCCGAATCAGCGTTGATGAGGGTGTTCAGGAGTACGGTGTTGATGAAGTCCCCATCAGCGGTGCCGTTCGCCGAGGTTGGGATGCAAACACCTCCACTACCACCGCTGTTCTGGATGGAGATGCCGTAATCCTCGGTCTCCCCGAAGGAATAACTGAAGCAAGGGTCGGTTGGCACGGGCTCTCCGGTGTTGTGGAATACGTTGCGCACACGTAGCGTAGTGCTACCCAAGGTGGCGCCTGCCGGTACCGTGAAGGTGATGGTCACCGTCTGGTTGGCCACGGTGATGGCCACCTCACCAAGTTTCTCGCTGGCTTCGAAGGTGTCATCCTGATCGTAGTCTATCCACGCAGCCACGTTGTCGTCGTTGAAGGTGCCTCCCTGCACGGTCACGGTGTATTGCGTACCGCGGGTCAATGAGGTCGAGTACGTGCTGCTGAAGTCGGTATAGGCCGGTACGCCGACACCCCCAGAGTTCGCATTGTTGAAGGTACCCAGAGCCACCCTGTTGATGTAATCACCATCGGTGGTTCCTCCTGCGGAGGTAGGAATACATACACCGCCGCTACCACCGCTGTTCTGGATGGCGATACCATAATCCTCGGTCTCGCCGAAGGCATAATTGAAGCAAGGATCGGTAGGGATCGGTTCGCCTTGGTTGTGGAACACGTTACGAACGCGCAACCGCGTGTTCCCCAAGGTGGCTCCCGCTGGCACGGTGAAGTTGATGGTCACCGTTTGGTTGGCAGCGGTTATGGTGGTCTCTCCCAGTTTCTCGCTTGCCTCAAAGGTCTCATCCTGATCGTAGTCGATCCAGGCGGCTACGTTGTCATCGTTGAACGTGCCACCTTGCACTGTGAGCGTGTATTGGGTCCCGCGGGTGAGGTTGGTGGAAAGCGTTGCGCTATAGTTCGTATAGGCCGGTCCGGCAATTCCCCCCGTATTGGCGTTGTTGATGGTGCCCAAGGCCACCCGGTTGATGTAGTCTCCATCGGTTGTTCCTCCCGCCGAGGTGGGGATGCAGATACCGGTCACCGGTCCCGAACAGGCGTTGTTCAGGAGCAGGTCTCCGCGCTCACTGTTCAGGATGCTCGTCATGTACGCCGACTGCTGTGCGGTGAACATCACCGTGCAATCGCTGTAGTCCATGAAGTTCTCATACTGGGTGAGCACGCCGCACTTGGTCAGATTGGTGTTCGAGCAGGAGAAGGTAGGGCTGTTGGAGGTGGGGGTGTCAACGAAACCATCGGCATTCACGCAGGCGCCCTCATCATCGAAGGTGTGGAGTAGACCGAAGTAGTGACCGATCTCATGGGTGGCCGTGCGCGCACCGGGCTGGGTTCCGTAGTCGTAATCGATCACCAGGCCATCGATGCTGGTACCCACTACACCGCCCACGGGCAGGTAGGCGTACCCTACCGTGATCGTTCCACCGGTGGCACCGCTCGTGATGTCGCAGATCCAAATGTTCAAGTAGCGCGATGGATCCCAGGCAGGACTGCCCGTCGGTGCGGACTTCATGTTGTCTGTCTCCGTATCGGGGTTGAACCAGGTGTCGGTCGTTTGTACGCGCACGATACCAGTCGTAGCGCTACCGTTCGGCGCCACTTGCGCCAAGCAGAACTGGAACCCTGGGTTGTCCACTACACCATTGAACGTGGGCCGGACCTGGTTGATGTCGCTGTTCGTACCTCCGAAATCGGCGTTCAACTCAGCGATGATCGCGTTGATCATGGCAGTGGGAACATTCTCAGCGGCGGTGTTCCACACCACGTGGACCACCACGGGGATGGTCAACGTTCCACCACGCTCTACCGCTTGCACGGTCGGCAATTGATGAAGCAGGTCTGTCGGTAGTCCTTGCTGCTGTAAGTGCCGTTCGGTGAAGGTGTGTGAACCACACGTACGGTGATCGTGCGGGACGGATTGTGCGGCACCGTTCAGTACCAGCCCGAGACCCAAGGATAGGAGTAGGGATCGCATCATGGCGCGAAAATACCCGGGATCAGGCTGACGATCAAGCGGTCACGCCGCACCAGTTATCAACGTGCTCGTTCCAGATCGATCAGGTAGTGGTCTGCGTACCTTGCTGTCCACTCCCACTTACTCAACCGTTCGTCCCATCGTGCAGCGCGTTCAAGCAATTCGCGGCGGTGACCGAAGCGATGCTCGAGATGGGTCGGTGGCACGAAGAGCCCGATCGGGCGGATATTGACCACCCGGAAGCGGCTGCCAAAGGTTTCCTGGAAGTATTTGGGGGAATGGAACCAGGTCACTGCCCCTGTTCCGCTCAGCCCGGCCCAGACCGGATCGTGCCGGCCTCGGCGGAAGGCTTCCTTCCACTCGCCCCGGAGGAAGTGGTAGATCGTCTCGCTCACACATCGATCGGGCATCAACACGGCGATGAACCGCCCACGCGCCTTAAGCGCATCGGCGATGGGATCCACCAGGTCGCGCAGGTGATCGGCATCGATGCAGTTGAAGCCACCGAAATCGCTCAGCACAAGATCGACAGCAGGGGTGGCCAGTTGCTTGAGGTCATCGAACCCCAAGCGTAAGTGGGTGATCCTGTCCTCCACCCCGAATTGACGAGCTTTTTCGCGGGCCACCTTCAACATCTCCTCGCTGATGTCCGTGGCCAGCACACGATGCCCGTTCCGTGCCAGATGCACGGCATCGGTCCCGGTGCCGCAGTTCAGTTCGAGCACTTGCATGCCCGGCGCTTGCAGCATGCGGTCCAGGTAACCCCACACCATCCGGCGTTGCAACATGCCGATGCGGCTGAAGGTGAATTCCCGGTCGTACGCCGAGGGGTCGGGGAAGAGGGGCGAAGCCATGCCTGCGATGTGGCCGGTCAAGGCGCGGTCACGAAGGTAGGTCCGGCCTAGGCGGACAATTCGACAATGGCTTGCGCGGGATCCTTCGCACCGAAGACACTGTTGCCCGCGACCAATACATCCGCTCCGGTATGGATCAACTGGTGCACATTACCTGTGCCCACACCACCATCGATCTCGATCAAGGCCTTCGAACCGGTCTTTTTACGCAGGTCCACGAGTGCTTCAATCTTCGGGCAGGTCCGTTGAATGAATTGCTGACCACCGAAACCGGGATTGACGCTCATGAGGCACACAAGGTCGAGGTCCGCCAGCACCTCCTCCAAGGCGTTCACGGAGGTATGCGGGTTGATGGCCACGCCGGCTTTCATGCCCGCCGCCTTGATGGCTTGGATCGTGCGGTGCAGATGCGTGCTGGCCTCCAGGTGTACGGTCAACACATCAGCCCCTGCATCGCGGAAGGGGTTCACGTAGTTCTCCGGATGCACGATCATCAGATGCACATCGAAGACCTTCTTCGTGAGCGGGCGGATGGCCTTGATCACCGGAAGTCCGAAGCTGATGTTGGGCACGAAAACGCCATCCATCACATCGAGGTGCAGCCAAGGGGCTGGACTTTCATCCACCAGCCGTACAGCGCTTTTCAGGTCGGAGAAGTCGGCCGAAAGGAGGGAAGGGGCGATAAGGTGTGGCATGGGCCCGCGAAGGTAGAACGAAGCAGGGCGTAGCTTGTGGCTACGCCCTGCGCGTATGGTCATCGTAGCCTGCGGCTACCGGTGATGATCGGTGTCCGGTCAGCCCAAGTATGCTTTCAGGACCGAGCTGCGGCTGGTGTGCTTCATCCGGCGGATGGCCTTCTCCTTGATCTGGCGGACCCGTTCGCGTGTGAGGTCGAACTTCTGCCCGATCTCTTCCAACGTATGCGGCTGGTTGCCGTTGAGGCCGAAGTACAACCGGATCACATCGCTCTCACGGCCGGCCAGGGCGCTCAACGAACGTTCGATCTCGTTGCGCAGGCTATCGGTCATCAGGCTGTCCAGCGGACTGGGCGTGTCGCTGTTGTGCATCACGTCCATCATGGTTCCACTGTCGTCGCCTTCGCGCAACGGTGCGTCCATGCTCAGGTGGCGGCCGGTGTTGTTCAAGCTGGTCTTCACCTCTTCCAAGGTCATCTCCAGTACTTCGGCCAGTTCCGCTGCTGTTGGCGGTCGCTCGTGCTCCTGTTCCAACTTCGCGAAGGCCTTGTTGATCTTGTTTATCGATCCGATCTTGTTCAGCGGCAGGCGTACGATACGGGCTTGTTCCGCCAGGCTTTGGAGGATCTGTTGCCGGATCCACCAAACGGCGTAGCTGATGAACTTGAAACCACGTGTCTCGTCGAACCGCCCAGCTGCTTTGATCAAGCCGAGGTTGCCCTCACTGATCAGATCGGGAAGGCTCAGTCCTTGGCCTTGGTATTGTTTGGCCACGGACACCACGAAGCGAAGGTTGGCTTTTGCGAGCTGCTCCAGAGCGAGGGTATCACCTCCTTTGATGCGGCGCGCCAATTCCACCTCCTCCTGGGCGGTGATCAACTTCACTTTCCCGATCTCCTGAAGGTATTTGTCCAGGGACGGTGTATCCCTGTTCGTCACCTGCTTGGTGATCTTCAACTGCCTCATCCTTGCCATATGCGCGCTTGTGTGTTGCGAAGAGTGGGTGGTTGAACGGGATCCGGGCCCCATAGGTTACCGACCCAGCGGTCCGCGCATCCATCTACGAGGAAAAGAGGTGGTATGGATGGCAAGGGTGGGAACGAAAGAAGCCGCCCCTTTCGGAGCGGCTTCTCACTACGTCGATCTATCGCTTAGTTGGCGCTTGGTCCCCCGTCGCCATCGAATTCGCGGCGTGGGCGGTCATCGCGGCGCGGGCGATCATCCCGGCGTGGGCGTTCATCCCGGCGGGGACGCTCACCACGGTCGCGGCGCTCGCCGTCCATGGCGGGCTCGCGCTCCACATAACCTTCGGGCTTGGGCAGCAGCACACGGCGGCTGAGTTTCAACTTGCCGCTGCGCGGATCCTTGCCGGTCACTTGGAACTCGATAACATCGCCTTCCTTCAACACTTCCTCCACGCGCTCGATGCGGCGCCACTCCAGCTCGCTCACGTGCAGCAGGCCATCCACGCCAGGCATCACTTCCACGAATGCGCCGTAGGGCATGATGGTCTTCACCTTGCCTTTGTAGGTGGCCCCCACTTCAGCTTGTGGTGGGTTGGCGATGGCGTTGACACGCGCGAGGGCCGCGTCGATGCTGGCCTTGTTCTCGCTCATGATCTCCACATGGCCCATGCCGTCGATCTCGTCGATGCTGATGTGCGCACCGGTCTCGGCCTGGATCTCTTGGATCACGCGACCACCGGGTCCGATCACAGCGCCGATGCTCTCTTTCGGGATGGTGATGGTGATGATGCGCGGTGCGTGGTCCTTGTAGTCGGCACGCGGCGTGTCGAGGGTCTTCAGCATTTCGCCGAGGATGTGCAGGCGGCCTTGACGGGCCTGCTCTAGGGCCTGGGCCAGCACTTCGTAGGGCAGGCCGTCCACCTTCATGTCCATCTGGGTGGCGGTGATGCCCTTGGCGGTGCCGCAGATCTTGAAGTCCATGTCGCCCAGGAAGTCCTCGTCACCGAGGATGTCGCTGAGGATGGCGTGGCGCTTGCCATCGCTGATCATGCCCATGGCGATGCCGCTCACAGGTGCCTTGATCTTCACACCGGCGTCCATCAGGGCCAGGGTGCCGCTGCACACGGTGGCCATGGAGCTGCTGCCGTTGCTCTCTAGGATGTCGCAGTTCAGGCGGATGGTGTAGGGATTGGTCTCCACACCGGGCACCACGGGCTTCAGCGCGCGCAGGGCCAGGTTGCCGTGGCCTACTTCGCGACGGCCGGGGCCGCGGATAGGCTTCACCTCGCCGGTGCTGAAGCTGGGGAAGTTGTAGTGGAGCATGAAGCGCTCGCTGCCCTTCTTGGTGGCCAGGTCGATCGTCTGCTCGTCCATGCTGCTGCCCAAGGTCACCATGTTGATGGCCTGGGTCTCGCCGCGGGTGAAGATGGCGCTGCCGTGGGTGCCGGGAAGCACGTCCACCTCGCTCCAGATGGGGCGGATCTCGTCGGTGCGGCGACCATCCAGGCGCTTGCCGTGCGTGAGGCACACTTCGCGAACGGCCTTCTTCTGGGTCTTCTTGAAGAAGCGGGCCAGCATGGCCTTGTCGGTCTTCTCCTCGTCGCTCAAGGTGGCCATGCAGGCCTCCTTCACGGCGCCGAAGTTGGCGCCACGCTCCTCCTTGCTGCTGGCGTTCATGGCCAGATCGTAGTACTTCTGGTAGCAGAAGTCGTGGATCTTCTGGCCGATGGCCGCGTCGTTGTTCTCGTGGTTGTACGTGCGCTTCACCTGGCTCTTGGCCACCATGGCGCTCAGTTCGTCCAAGGCGATGCACTGCTTCTGGATGGCCTCGTGGGCGATCTTGATCGCTTCGATCATGTCGGCCTCCTGCACTTCCTGCATCTCACCCTCCACCATGAGGATGTCGCTCTTGGTACCGGCTACGATCAGGTCGAGGTCGCATCCTTCGGTCTCGGCGAAGGTGGGGTTGAGCAGGTACTTGCCGTTCACCCGGGCGATGCGCACCTCGCTCACCGGTCCGGCGAAGGGGATGTCGCTCACGGCCAGTGCGGCGGCAGCGGCCAGGCAGGCGATGGCGTCGCTCTGGTTCTGCTTGTCCGAGCTCATCAGGCTCACCACCACCTGGGTGTCGCCGTGGAAGTCATCGGGGAACAACGGGCGCAGCGCACGGTCGATCAGGCGGCTGGTGAGCACTTCGTGATCGCTAGGACGGGCCTCGCGTTTGAAGAAGCCACCGGGGAAACGGCCGGCGGCGCTGAATTTCTCGCGGTATTCCACCTGCAGGGGCAGGAAGTCGATGCCCTCGCGGGCTTCTTTCGTGGCTACCACCGTGGCGAGCAGGATGGTATCGCCCAGACGCACCGTAACGGCGCCGTCAGCTTGTTTGGCCAGCACCCCGGTCTCGATGGTGATGACTTTTCCACCGCCCATGTCGATGGTCTTCTGAATTCCTTGTGGTCTCATTGTCCTCTTTTGTTTTTCCTCTTGTTGCCTACATCTCGCGGGACGGTCCCGCTGGTTATGAAAAGGGGGTGACCGTTCTCACGATCACCCCCGCTCGTTCAAGTTGTCGTTGTCGCTTTCGCCGCAGTGGTCGCGGTGCGCATGATCACTTACGCAAGCCGAGCTTGCCGATGATCGCGCGGTAGCGCTCGATATCGTACATCTTCAGGTAGTTCAGCTGCTGCTTGCGCTTGCCTACCAAGGCCATCAGCGACTTCTCGGTCGCGTGGTCCTTCTTGTTGGTCTTCAAGTGGCCGGTCAGGTGGTTGATGCGCTCGGTAAAGAGTGCGATCTGGCTTTCGGCGCTACCGGTGTTCTTGTCAGAACCTCCGTGCTGCTTGAAAATGGCCTTTTTGGCCTCGGTCGTCAGGTACATGGTCTTACGTAACAGGGCGCGAAGATAGGACTTTTCTTTCGTCGGTGAAGTCCGATGGGTCCAGTTCGGTATCCATCATTGGCCCCTTGACCGGAAGTACACCCTGACGGGGGCTTCGGATCGTGCCCTTAGCTCCTGAGCATCAGGAATGTACGCCCAAGGAAGCCTTTCAGTTCCTTGCGGTGGACGATCTTATCCAGGAAGCCATGTTCCAGCACGAATTCGCTGGTCTGGAAACCCTCCGGCAAGTCGCGACCGATGGTCTCGCGCACAACCCGTGGGCCGGCGAAGGCTACCAACGCTTTGGGTTCGGCGATGTTCAGGTCGCCCAACATGGCGAAGCTGGCGGTCACCCCCCCGGTGGTGGGGTCGGTGACCACGCTGATATAGGGCAGCTTCTTCTTGGCCAGTTGGGTCAGCTTCGCGCTGGATTTGGCCATCTGCATCAAGCTGAAGCCGGCTTCCATCATACGGGCACCGCCGCTTTTGCTGATGATCACCAGCGGACACTTGCGCTTCATGGCCTGATCGGCAGCCAGGGCGATCTTCTCACCCATCACGCTGCCCATGCTTCCGCCGATGAAGCGGAAGTCCATGCACGCGATCACCACCATGCTCTTGTCGAGCTTGCCTTCGGCTACACGCATGGCGTCGTTCAAGCCGGTGTCCTTCCGTGTCTTGGCCAGGCGGTCGGTGTACTTCTTGGTATCCTCGAACTGGAGCGGGTCTCCTGCGATCAGGTCGGCACCGATCTCGGTGTACTTCTGGTCATCGAAGAGGATGGCGAAGTACTCTTCGCTGCCGATCTTCTCATGGTGTTCGCATTTCACGCACACCCACAAGTTGTTCTCATGATCCTCGGAGGTCATGATCTCCGAACACTCGGGGCACTTGTACCAGAGACCTTCGGGTGTCTCCTTCTTCTCCTCCGTACTGGTGGTGATGCCTTCCTTGACGCGTGTGAACCAACCCATGGTAGATCGATCGATAGGACGAAGGTAGAAGGATGTGCGAGGTGTGAAGCACGAAAGGATGAAGTGTAAGGGAGGGACTTCTGAACCCACCCCTCACACTTCACCCTTCAACTTTCGATCAGGCGACGGTGATACCCTTGTCCAAGTACACGTCCTGGATCGCGTTCAGCAGGGCAACGCCCTCGTTCACGGGGCGTTGGAATGCTTTGCGGCCACTGATGAGGCCTTGGCCACCGGCGCGTTTGTTGATCACGGCTGTGCGCACGGCCTCGGCCATGTCGCTCGCCCCGTTGCTGGCTCCACCACTGTTGATCAGACCGATGCGGCCCATGTAGCAGTTGGCCACTTGGTAGCGGCACAGGTCGATCGGGTGATCGGTGGTGAGCTCGCTATACACCTTCGGGTGGGTCTTGCCGTAGCCCTTGATGGCGTTATAGCCACCATTGCTTTCCGGGAGTTTCTGCTTGATGATGTCGGCCTGGATGGTGACACCCAAGTGGTTGGCCTGGCCGGTGAGGTCGGTGGCGGTGTGGTAGTCCTTACCGTCGACCTTGAAGCCGTTGTTGCGGATGTAGCACCAGAGGATGGTGGCCATGCCCAGCTCATGCGCGTGCTGGAACGCATCGGCGATCTCGGTGATCTGGCGGGTGCTCTCCTCGCTGCCGAAGTAGATGGTGGCGCCTACGGCCACAGCACCCATATCCCAAGCATCCTTCACGTTGCCGAAGAGCACTTGGTCGAACTTGTTCGGCAGGGTCATCAACTCGTTGTGGTTGATCTTCACGATGAAAGGGATCTTGTGTGCGTACTTGCGCGCCACACTGCCCAAGACACCGTAGGTGCTGGCCACCGCGTTG
>DAOORM010000034.1:0-11270 GCA_035389265.1 Flavobacteriales bacterium
GCCACCAGTGGTTACGAGTTCTGGTTCTTCGACCCGAACGGCACTTACACCTACCGCAGGTTCCGCAGCCATGCGACCAGTGACGGATACGGTACTGGCGCCACACGTGCCTGCCACTTCAAGATCAACGGCTGGTACAATACCATCACCAACCCACACATTCCCTCCGGCGTGTTGCTCAACGTGCGCATCCGTGGTCGTGAGAATGGCAACAACCTCCCCTTCGGTGCTGCCTGCCTCTTCCGCATCGACCCTGTCCGTGCTGCATGCCCCTTGGTGAAGCTACAGGACAACCCGTTGAATACGTCGGACTACAGCTGTGGTGTTACCCGTGTGTTCGGTGGCAGCAACAGCGGTGCGAACAAGTTGGTGGCGAATCCACCGCAATTCACGCCCACCGTGGCCAGCAATATGGTGCGTTATCAGTTCCGCTTCCGCATTCCCGGTGAATATCCGAACCCTGGAAGCTGCATCGTACGCGCGCCACAGATGAGCCCGGCTCTTCACCTGAACTGGACCAGCGGGGATAAACTGAAGTGCAACACCCAGTACGAAGTGGATGTGCGGGTGAGCAAGGATGGCGGTGCTACTTGGTGTGTGGCCGATGGGGAACCCACCTGCAGCAGTAACCCGACCATCTGGGGTAAGGTCTGCATGGTGAACATCAGCACGAGCACGTTCTGCCCGAACAATGCGCAAGGTGGATCCAGCGCATTCATGCCTGGAACGGAGTCGAACTTCACCATGTATCCGAACCCGAACAACGGCGAACAGCTCTACTTGAGCCTGACCGCTCTTGAACAGGGTGTGACCGCGGTGAACGTGGACATCTTCGACATGACCGGCAAACGCGTTCTGGATCGTGCCATCGGCACACAGGATGGCCTGCTCAACACCACGCTTGAACTGAACAGCCTGCAGAGCGGCATGTACTTGGTCAACATCACCGCAGGTGCTCGAACACTCACGGAACGCCTGGTGGTCCAGCGCTGACCTGAGCACTTCCATTCCGATGAAGGAACCCCGGCCATACGCCGGGGTTTCTTCATTCGTGGTGCAGCATCAGGGGTAAAGAAGATACTTGGCACGGACCTTGGCGAAACGCGTCAACCCTTCCCTCCAAGTGGCGCGGATGGCCTCCTCGTCCATACCGGCGACCACCTGCTCGCGCAACTGGGGCCCACCAGCGAGCTTGTCGAAGAAAGGCGTGAAGAACCCAAGCTTGTCCGGTGCCTCCCCGTACAGGCCGATCAACCACTTCAAGTTGATGCGCTTCTCGAGCCGCGATTGAATGGCACCGAATTCTTGTAGGTCAAGTCCCGTGCACATCTTTCCCTTGTGCGGTGGATCCTTCGCTCCAGGCTTTGGCGCTGGTGTGAAGGTGTATCGACCTACCGGATTCCCGGGATAGCCGATGCACTGGAATGGAATGTCGGTGCCACGTCCGACGCTAACGATGGTCCCTTCGAACAAGCCCAAGGACGGATAGAGATACACGGATGCGGCATTCGGCAAGTTGGGCGAAGGCCGCACCGGCAGCTCATAAGTGGTGGCATGATCATAATTCGCACAAGGGATGACCGTCAAGTCGCAGGGTTTCCCGCCCTTCAGCCAACCCTCTCCATTGATCATGCGAGCGAACTCACCCACGGTCATACCATGCACCAAGGGAACCGGATGCATACCCACGAAGGAGCTGTGGGCCATATCCAATACGGGTCCATCCACATAGAAGCCGTTCGGGTTCGGGCGATCCAGCACTAACACGGACTTCCCGTTCTCCACAGCGGCCTCCATGACATAATGCAACGTACCGATGTAGGTATAGAACCGGACTCCCACGTCTTGGATATCGAACAGGATCACGTCCACGTCGGCCAGTTGTTCCGGCTTGGGTTTCTTGTTGGCTCCGTAGAGCGAAACGAGCGGCAGTCCGGTGCGGGAGTCCTTTCCATCCTTCACATGCTCGCCGGCATCCGCTTCGCCGCGAAAACCATGTTCGGGGGCGAACACTTTCACCACGTTCACCCGCAGCGATATCAGGGAGTCGACCAGGTGGCGCGAGCCGATCAAGCCGGTCTGGTTCGTTACCACCGCAACACGCTTTCCTTCCAAGAGCGGCAGGAATTCATTGGTCCGTTGTGCACCGACGAGAAGTTCTTTCGAGGTCGCGGATGATGGTTCTTCGCCCACTTGCACCGCTTGTGTGCGGCCGCAGGCCACGAAGACCAGGACGGCCGTAAGGCAGGCCCCTATCTTCGCCGCTGCCCATCGGGCTTTACCTCCTGTGAACGTCGCCCATTTCATCGCTCGCCGGATCCTGGTGGACAAGGATCGGGCCGATCGTCTGTCAAGGCCGATCGTGGGCATCGCGGTATTGGGGATCGTCATCGGTATGGCGGTCATGATCATCACAGTGGGCATCACCACTGGCTTCCAACGGGAAGTGCGGACGAAGGTAACCGGGGCAGGCGGCCACCTGCAGATCACCTCCATCAGCCAGACGGACTCCAAAGAAACGCCGCGGGTCGCCATCGATCAGCCGTTCTACCCTTCACTGGATAGCGTACCCGGAGTTCGGCACATCCAAGTGTTCGCGACGCGCCCTGGCATCATCGAAACGGAGGAGGATATCCAAGGCGTGGTGCTGAAAGGCGTTGGTAAGGACCATGACTGGACATTCCTGCAGGAGCACCTGAAGGAGGGCAGCTTACCGGCGATCGGTGATACGGCACGCCCGATGGATCTGCTGCTCTCGGAATACCTGGGAGATCGGCTGCGCATCGGCGTGGACGACACCATCACCGTTTATCTCATCAAGAACAACGACGACATCCGCCCCCGCAAGTTCCGGATCAGCGGTTTGTACGAGACCGGTATCGAGAACCTCGATCACCAATTGGTCTACGTGGACATCGTGCATCTGCAACGTTTCGCGCAGTGGGGCTTGAAGGCGGAGATCCTCGTGCACGATAGCGCGACCAGCGATGGCATCAAGATCGAAGGTCTGGCGTTCGGTGGTGACAGAGCCTATCGCTATGCCTGGCCAGGTACCTCATGGGAAGGACCAGGGCCACATTGGGTCCGCACGGTGAAGGACACCACACTCACCCTCATCCTCAGCGATACCGAGGGAACACTACCGGATACGGCGTGGGTTCGCATCGCTCCCATGGATCCGATGCTACCGTACAAGGAGTCGCTCCGACCACAACGGTTCACGGTCGTTGCACGCGGTGGTTCCGGCGGGAGCCATATCCGCTATGCCGGTGGTTTCGAAGTGATCCTGGACCGTTTCGAGGACCTGATGGAAATGGACGACTTGATCTACCGGGAGCACCTCGACATCAGGCTCCGGAGTCTGAGCGTCCGTCAACGTTTCCCGGAGATCTTCGCTTGGCTGGAATTGTTGGATACCAACGTCGTGGTCATCATCGTGCTCATGATCATCGTGGCCATCATCAACATGACATCGGCGCTACTCATCATCATCCTTGAACGCACGCCGATGATCGGCGTATTGAAGGCACTGGGCAGCAGCAACGGGGACATCCGCAGGATCTTCCTGATCGATGCAGCATATATCCTCGGTGTAGGCATCCTATTGGGCGACCTGCTGGGGATCGGGCTCTGCCTTATCCAGCAACAGTTCGGCATCGTGACCCTACCCGTCGAGAGCTATTACGTGGATGCTGTTCCCATCGACATCGACCTGATGCCGATCGTCCTGCTCAACATCGGCACCTTGGTGGTCTGTGTACTTGCCCTTATACTTCCCAGCTTGTTGGTGACCCGCATCGCCCCGGCCAAGGCCATACGGTTCTCCTGAGCCTGCTATTCAGCACAACGCTCCTACCTTCGTGCATCGCCGCAACTGGAAGATGCGGCCCTTCCCTTCCATGAAGATCCACGCCAACATCCTCAGCACCATCGGCAACACACCCATGGTGAAGCTCAATCGTATCGTCAAGGACCTGCCCTGCACCGTGCTGGCCAAGGTGGAGACCTTCAACCCTGGCAACAGCATCAAGGACCGCATGGCCCTGAAAATGGTCGAGGATGCGGAGAAGGCCGGTCTCTTGAAGCCCGGGTACACCATCATCGAAGGCACCAGCGGCAACACGGGTATGGGCCTCGCCATTGCAGCCATCATCAAAGGGTACAAATGCATCTTCACCACCACCGACAAGCAGAGCAAAGAGAAGGTGGATGCTTTGCGTGCTTTCGGGGCAGAGGTGATCGTATGCCCCACCAATGTGGACCCTGAAGACCCACGTAGCTACTACAGCGTGAGCAGCCGCCTGGTGAACGAGGTACCCAACAGCTGGAAGGCCAATCAGTACGACAACCTCAGCAATCGACAAGCACACTACGAAACCACCGGGCCTGAGATCTGGGACCAGACCGATGGGAAGGTCACGCACCTGGTGGTGGGCGTGGGCACCGGCGGTACCCTCTGCGGCACCGGTCGCTACCTGAAGGAGAAGAACCCGAACATCAAGCTCTGGGGCATCGACACTTACGGCTCCGTTTTCAAGAAGCTGAAGGAGACGGGGGTCTTCGATAAGAACGAGATCTACCCCTACATCACCGAAGGCATTGGCGAGGACTTCGTGCCGCAGAACGTGGACATGGATCTTATCGACCACTTCGAGAAGGTCACCGACCGCGATGCGGCCATCTACACCCGCAAGGTGGTGAAGGACGAGGGCATCTTCGTGGGGAACAGCGCGGGTGCAGCCATGGCGGGCCTGATGCAGATGAAGCACCTATTGAAGTCCACGGACGTGGTGGTGGTCATCTTCCACGACCACGGCACGCGTTACCTGGGCAAGATGTTCAACGACGACTGGATGCGCGAACGCGGTTTCCTCGTGGAAGAAAAGCCCACGGCCGGCGATCTACTGAAGGGCAAGGATCTCCAACTGCTGAGCGTGGAGGCCGACGAACCGGTGTTGATGGCCATCGACAAGATGCGTGCGCACAACATCGACCAGTTGCCCGTGTTCGAAGACGGTATACCCGTGGGCACCATCACCGATGCACGGTTGTTCGATGCCATCCTGGAAGACGCTGATGTACGTACCCAAAAGGCACGTGTGGTGATGGGACCCGCACTACCCGTTCTGAAAACAGATGCCACGTTGGATGAAGTGGCGAAGCGCCTCGGGAATGGCAGTCCGGCGGTATTGGTGGAACAACCGAACGGATATGGCATCCTGACGAAACAGGATATCATCGGGAAATTGAGGTAAAATGCTTGGGATGATGAGCGTGACCGACCAAATGCACCGCACCATCACGGTGCCCGTGCATCCCCAACGCATCATCTCCCTCGTCCCTTCGCAGACCGAACTGCTCTACGATCTCGGCCTGGGCGAATGCGTGGTCGGTATCACCAAGTTCTGCATCCATCCGGAGAGCTGGTTCAAGTCCAAACACCGCGTGGGTGGGACCAAGAAGCTTGACCTCGCGAAGATCCGCGCACTTAGGCCGGACCTGATCATCGGGAATAAGGAAGAGAACGAACGCGCCGATATCGAAGCGCTCGCTGAAGAGTTCCCGGCTTGGATGAGCGACATCCGCACCTTGGATGACGCGTTGGACATGATCAAGCGCATCGGTGAACTGACCGGCACGGATACACTTGCCACAGACCTCTCGACACGCATCAAGAATGAGTTTGGCGAATTGAAGCCCCTAGAGGAAGAACTTTCGGCCGCTTATCTGATCTGGAAAGAACCCTATATGGCTGCGGGACAGGGCACCTTCATCAACGACATGTTGAAGCGTTGCGGTCTGAAGAACGTGTTCGACGAAGGGGATGCCCGCTACCCCCAACTAACTGCCCAGGACCTGGCCGAAGCCGATCCGGATGTGATCCTTCTTTCTTCTGAACCTTATCCGTTCAACGAGGAACACATGGCAGAGGTCAACATGATCTGCCCCGGGACCCCGGTGCGTATCGTGGACGGGGAGAACTTCAGCTGGTATGGCAGTCACCTGGTGAAAGCACCCGACTATTTCGGCACGGTGTTGGCCGGGTTGTTGCCACCGCGGATCGAGGCATGAACGGCACCTGATCGGGTCTGCATACTTAAGCGGTCGTATCAGCGTTCCAGCGGCAACGTTACCTTTCGTAGCCGGATACTTTTGCATCGCTTTGTCCCGCCTCGTCAAATCCATCCTCTCCCTCGTGCTGTGTGGCCTGGTTGGCCAGTCACATGCTCAGCGTGTCGGATTGGTCCTGAGCGGAGGCGGCGCCACGGGCCTCACCCACATCGGCGTGATGAAGGCCTTGGAAGAGAATGGCGTTCCGATCGACTACATCGCAGGTAGCAGCATGGGCGCCCTGGTCGGCGGGCTGTACGCGGCAGGGTATTCTCCCGAACAGATCGATTCACTCTTCCATACGGAACTGTTCCAGATCATGGCCGAGGGCGGCATCGAGCCTCGTTACCAGTACTATTTCAAGCAGGATGCCCCTGATGCATCGGTGATCAGTGTGAAACTGGATCTGGATACCATGCTCCAGTACTCTCTTCCCACGAACCTGCGCGAGCCGGCCTTGATCGATTATGAGCAGATGACCATGTTCGGACCGGTCTCCGCGCTCGCCGGCTATGATCTAGATAGACTCTTCGTGCCTTTCCGTTGCGTGGCTTCAGACATCACGGACCAACGCTCCGTCACCTTCAGTGAAGGGGATCTGGCACAGGTGGTGCGCGCCAGCATGAGCTACCCGTTCTACTTCAAGCCGATCCGTGTGGATGGTCACCTGATGATGGATGGTGGGCTGTACAACAACTTCCCGAGCGATGTGATGTATCATGACTTCCTGCCGGACATCATCGTGGGCAGTAATGTTTCATTCAACAGTCCGCCACCGAGCGAGGACGACCTGCTGGGTCAGTTGCGTGCCATGATGCAGGAACGCACGACCTATGCGATCCAATGCGAGAACGGGGTGATCATCGAGCCTACCACGAGCACATCGCTCTTCGACTTCAGTGAGCCCGGGCTGGCCATTGCCGATGGATATGCCGCCGCCATGGCCAGGATGCCCGAGATCCTGGCGCAGATCCCTCGACGTGTAACACCGGAGGAGATGGCCGACCGGCGCAGAGCGTTCAGGGAACGAATGCCCGCCCTGGTCATCGACCAAGTCCGGATCCACGGCCTCACCAGATCGCAAACACGGTACGTGGAGCGCAGCCTCTACCGCGGCGATGTGTCCCTTACCCCAGCACAGCTTAAACCGAAGTACTTCCGGCTGGTCGCGGACCGCAACATCGCAAGGCTCTATCCCAAAACCACGTTCGCACCGGAAAGACAGCGTTTCGACCTCGATCTGTATGTGAAACGGGAAAAGAAGTTGCAGGTACGATTCGGGGGCATGTTCTCCTCTCGTCCCATCAATACCGGCATGGTCGGGTTGCGGTACAACTTGTTCGGGCGCAGTTCCGCACACATTGAGGCTACCTCCTACTTCGGAAAATTCTACGCAGCTGGACAGATCAAGCTCAGGGCCTACCTGAGCACCAAAGCGCCGATCTACTTGGAACCCACTTTCAACCTGCACCGATGGGACCACTTCCGTAGCTTCAGCACCTTCTTCGATGAGGTGAAGCCATCCTTCATCGTGATCCGCGAGGCCTTCGGTGGATTGAACGCGGGCATGGGCTTGGACAACAAGGGCATCCTGCGCTACGACATCAAGTTCGGCGAAACCCTGGACCGTTATTACCAAGGCCTTGATTTCACAGGGCAGGACACGACCGACGTCACGACCTTCCGCCACGTCACCACGGGCTTGATGATCGAGCGCAATTCGTTGAACCGCAAACAGCACCCGAACGCAGGTGAGTCGTTGATGGCTTCGCTCCGATATGTTAGCGGCGATGAATTGACCGACCCGGGCACTACGAGCGTGGACAACCTCAGAACCTTCCGTGCCAGTCATGACTGGGCGGTAGCCAAGGTCACGTTGGACAAGTACTTCCTACCGCGCGGGATATTCAAGTTCGGGTTCTTGGCCGAAGGTGTCTTCAGCACCATGCCAGCGTTCCAGAACTTCACGGCCAGTGTTATCCGCTCCCCGGCGTTCCAGCCTACGCCCGAGAGCAAGACCTATTTCATCGAACAATTCAGGTCGCCGAAATATGTGGCCGGTGGTGTACGCACCATCATCGCAGTGGCGCGGAACAAGTTCGACCTGCGCTTGGAGGCTCATGTGTTCCAACCTTACGAGCCTTTCACGCGCGCCACGGACAACACCACCGAACTGGCGCCAGCCTTTTCGGAGCGGTACTACCTCGGTTCCGGCTCGCTCATCTACCAAAGTCCGCTCGGTCCTGTATGGTTCAACCTGAGCTATTTCGATGGACTGCGTGAACCATGGGCGTGGAGCCTGAACTTCGGCTACATCCTCTTCAACCAGAAGGCACAGGAATGATCACACACGACCTCCTCGATGCGTACGAGTCCGTGAAAGGCGAGTACGATCAGCTGCCTTGGGGTAAAAAGCCTGACGAAAAGCTGTGGGAGACCGTGGACGAGGTCCTGCTGGATCTGCACCTGATCAAGCATGGCTACGCATCCGATGGTTACGAGCGGCACATCGAGCGGAAATTGAAGGAGGTCTGTGCTGACACCAGCGTTGCTGAGCGTATGCGCACGTTGCGTCTCTGAGCAAAGCAGGAACGAAAAAGCCCCCTGTCGAGGAGGCCATTCGCTAGAGGTGATCGGTGCTCAGGCCTGCGCGGTCGGCCCACCGAAATTCATCGGGATCTCGGGCATCTCCGTTTCGCGGATCTGGCCGTGCACCTGTTCGAACTTCTGCACGTTATCGGCAAGGGCTCGCATCAAGCGCTTAGCATGCTGCGGGGTCAGCAGGATGCGCGAACGCACCTTCGCCTTAGGCACACCGGGCATCACACGCACGAAGTCCACCACGAACTCCGAATTGCTATGCGTGATGATGGCAAGGTTGCTGTAGATGCCGTCGGCCACCTCTTCGCTGATCTCGATGTTCAGCTGGTTGCCGCGGGGTTGGTCTTTCGGATCGGACATGTTAGCGTGGGATAAGAACGCGCAGGGGCGCGACGGATCGCACCCCTGCCTCGTTCGTTGTTATCAATCGTTCACCTGCTCGGTGGCCACATTCTCCGCTTGGAGACGTGCATACTCGTCCTTGTTGGCCACGATGGTGTTCTGGTAAGCGCGGGCACCGGTACCGGCCGGGATGAGGTGACCTACGATCACGTTCTCCTTCAAACCGTTCAGGTGATCCTCCTTCGCGCTCACGGCAGCTTCGTTCAACACCTTGGTAGTCTCCTGGAAGGAAGCCGCCGAGATGAAGCTCTCCGTTTGCAGCGATGCACGGGTGATCCCCTGAAGCATCGTGCGCGCCGTGGCGGGCTTGGCCGGACGGGCTTCCACCAGCTTGGAGTCCTTGCGCTTCAGCGCGCTGTTCTCGTCGCGGAGCTTGCGCATGGTCACGATCTGGCCCTCCTTCATGGTCGGGCTGTCACCAGCTTCGGTCACCACCATCTTGTCGTACACCGCGTCGTTCTCCTCCATGAACTCGCTCTTGTTCACGCTCTGCTTCTCCAGGAAACGGGTATCGCCCGGATCCTCGATCTCCACTTTGCGCATCATCTGGCGAACGATCACTTCGAAGTGCTTGTCGTTGATCTTCACACCCTGCATGCGGTACACCTCCTGCACCTCGTCCACCAAGTACTCTTGTACCCGGGTAGGACCTTGGATGTCGAGGATATCGCCTGGAGCGATCGAACCATCGCTGAGCGGAGCACCAGCCTTGATGAAGTCGTTCTCCTGCACGAGGATGTGCTTGCTCAACGGCACCAAGTAATACTTCTTCTCACCGGTGCGGCTTTCTACGATGATCTCGCGGTTACCACGCTTGATCTTGCCGTAGGAGATGATACCGTCGATCTCGCTCACCACAGCAGGGTTGCTGGGGTTACGGGCTTCGAACAGTTCGGTCACACGCGGCAGACCACCGGTGATGTCACCACCCTTGCCGGAGCTACGCGGGATCTTCACCAGCACGTCGCCGGCTTCGATCTTCTTGCCGTCCTCCACGATGATGTGCGCACCCACGGGCAGGCTGTAGCTCTTCAGCTCCTCCTTGCCTTTGGGGTCCATGATCTTGATGGTCGGGTTCTTCCGCTTGTCGCGGCTCTCCACGATCACCTTCTCGGCGAAACCGGTCTGTTCGTCGATCTCCTCGCGGTAGGTCGCGTTCTCCTCGATGCTCTCGAACTCCACCTTACCGGCGAGTTCGGAGATGATCACCGCGTTGTACGGATCCCAGATGCAGATGAGGTCGTTCTTCTTCACGGCCTTGCCACCCTTGTTGTAGATCATGGCGCCGTATGGGATGTTGCTCGTGGTGAGCACGATCCCGGTGTTGGCGTCCACGATACGCATCTCGGTGCTGCGGCTGATGACCACTTCGGCGTCCTCGCCTTTGCGGTCCTTCTTGGCAACGGTGCGCAACTCGTCGATCTCGAGGATACCGTCGTACTTCGCACGGATCTCGCTCTCTTCCGTGATCTTACCGGCCACACCACCCACGTGGAAGGTACGGAGGGTAAGCTGTGTACCTGGTTCACCGATGGATTGGGCGGCGATCACACCGACCGCCTCACCGCGCTGGACCATGCGGCCTGTAGCGAGGTTACGGCCATAGCACTTGCCGCACACACCTTGTTTCTGCTCACAAGTGAGTACGCTGCGGATCTCCACTTCCTCGATCGGGCTGTTGGCGATCGCTTTGGCGATGTCCTCGTTGATCTGCTCGCCGCTGCTCACCAACAAGTCACCGGTCTGCGGATGGTACACATCATGTACCGCGCAACGCCCAAGTACACGGTCGTACAGCGATTCGACGACCTCTTCGTTCTTCTTCAAGGCAGTGGCCACCAGACCGCGCAAGGTGCCGCAATCCTCATTGGTGATCACCACATCCTGAGCCACGTCCACAAGACGACGGGTGAGGTAACCGGCATCAGCCGTTTTCAGAGCGGTATCCGCCAGACCCTTACGGGCACCGTGGGTACTGATGAAGTACTCGAGGATTGATAGACCCTCCTTGAAGTTCGAGAGGATGGGGTTCTCGATGATGTCCTGTCCGCCGCCACCGCCGCTCTTCTGCGGTTTGGCCATCAGACCACGCATACCGCTGAGCTGACGGATCTGCTCCTTGGAACCACGGGCACCGGAATCCATCATCATGTAGA
>DAOORM010000035.1:0-11179 GCA_035389265.1 Flavobacteriales bacterium
GGGCCCTTCATCTTCACCCAGGCCATGAGCATCGGCGACATCGACAACAACGGTCGGTTGGACGTGTTCGCCTGCAATGACGTGGGACCGAACAACCTCTGGTTCGCGAATGCCGGTGGCGACCTCATCGAGAACAGTGGCTACATCAACTGGACCACGAACCCCTCTTCGGACATGAGCGGCAACTACGGGAGTTGCTTCAGCGATTTCGATAGCGATGGCGACATCGACCTCTACATCGCCAAGTGCCGTCAAGGTGTGAATGACCCGAATGACCCGCGCCGCTGGAACAGGATGTTCGTCAACAATGGTTCGAACGCTTACTCCGATCTCGCCGTGAACTATGGTCTGCAGGTCCGTAATCAGACCTGGACGGCCGACTTCGGCGATTACGACAACGATGGTGACCTTGATATGGTGGCCACCAACCACGATGCGACGATCCAGTTGTTCGAGAACGTCAACAACAACTTCATCGATGTCACCTCCGGATGCGGCATGGAGTTCAACGGCTTCTTCCTCCAGAGCAAGTTCGTGGACTTCGATAACGATGGCTTCCTCGATGTGCTGATCGCGGGTGGTGACGAGTACTTCTTCCAAGGCAATGGCGACGGCACCTTCACACGGATCGACGGTCTGTTCCCCGCTGGTCGTGACATGCACAGCTTCGCCACCGGCGATCTGAACAACGATGGTTTCCAGGACGTCTTCGCCAACTACGGCACCGGCTATATCACGCCAGATGCGGCTCAAACGGACCGTTTGTGGCTGAACGAAGGGAACGACAACCACTGGTTCACCGTGCGTTTGCAGGGAACCATCAGCAACCGCGACGCAGTGGGAGCACAAGTCCGCATCACCGGCCCTTGGGGCACACAGGTGCGCGAGGTGAAGGCCGGTGAGAGCTATGGTATGGTAACCACCTTCGCCTGCAGTTTCGGCTTGGGCGAGCACACCACGATCCCAACAATGTCGATCCGCTGGCCGAGCGGCTTGGTGGAGACCTTCAACAACCTCGCTGCTGACCAAACGGTCACGGTGGTGGAGAACACCTGCATCAGCCCGGTAGCCAGCATCACCACGCCCACGGCACCGATCGTGTGCGGCAACGGCGACCAGCTCACCTTGACCGCGAACGATGGTTTCGAGTACCTCTGGAACACAGGGGCCACCACGCGCGATATCAATGTTACCCAAGCGGGGAACTACTCGGTCACCATCGACGATGGGGAAGGCTGCACCGCCACCACCAGCATCTTCGTGGAACAGAGCCCCGATGAGACACCGACCGTGAGCGTGACTGGTGATGTGCGTGGTTGTGAAGGTGACGCTGTGTTGCTCACCTCTTCCGCAGCCAATGGCTATACCTGGAACAATGGCATGGGGAACACCCAGTCCATCAACGTGACCTCTTCTGGCCAATATGCGGTCACCATCCAAGGGGTTTGCGGAGCCTTCTCCAGCGCAGCTGTGGAAGTGGACTTCCTGGATGCCCCGGCAGCACCGCTGGCCGACGACGTAACAACCGCGATCAACACCAGTGCCACGCTGGAAGCTGTCGGTGAGAACATCGAGTGGTTCAACGTGCCGGTCGGAGGCAGCCCTATTGGGAGCGGTAATAGCTTCACGACACCGGTGCTGAACACCAATGCCACGTACTGGGTGTCGAGCAGCACGGTGCACGGTGGTGAGAGCTTTAACGGGGGGCGCATCAACAACACCACCAGCGGCATCTACCACACCAACACGGACAACTACCAGATCTTCACCGCCTTCGAGGATATGATCATCACGAGCGTGAAGGTCTATTCCAACGGGTTGGCCAACCGCACGATCGCCGTGGTGGACCAGAGCAATGGAAGTACGATCGCCACCGGCACCTTCAGTATCCCAGCCGGTGAGAGTCGCGTGCAACTGAACTTCAATGTGCCTGCGGGTGGGCCTTACGGTCTACGTTGTGTGGGTGGTAATCCCGGTCTCTGGCGTGATGGCTTGGGCAGCAATCCGACCTACCCCTATGCATTGGGTACGCTCGGTAGCATGACCAGCAGCAGCGCTAGCGGGAACAACGCAACGGCCTACTACTACTTCTTCTACGACATCGAAGTCGCCAGTCCGAGCGTGACCTGCGTTGGCCCCCGGACCCAAGTGGATGTTCTCGTCGGGCCTACCTCGATCTCCGATCGTTCCAGTGCAACGGCCTTCAACGTTTGGCCGAACCCCACGCGCGGCCTGATCACCATCGGTCTCGAACAGATCTCCGGCGAAGCTGTGTTGGAGGTATTGGATGTGGCAGGGCGCTTGGTGCACACCACCAACCTGGACCGCGCCATGCAAGGCCAAGCTGTAGTGGACCTGAGCGGGCTTGCTGCCGGTGATTACAGCCTCGTGCTGCACCATGCGGAAGGTCGTCAGACCACGCGTTTGGTGATGCAGTAGTCATCGCTTTACTCCTCGAAGGCCCGTGCATTCAAGATGCACGGGCCTTCTCGTTGTATCCCTGCGACCCGTGGCTGCGTACAAGGCCCGCAAACCACCTTTTATGCGCAACACCAACCTGTTGATCCTGATCGTCTCCATCGCCACTCTCTCCGCCTGTGCGAAAGCTGGCAAGGAAGTGGCCGAAGAACTCGGACTTACCCCAGCCACCTGCGGCACGGACGGTGCGCGTGTACAAGTGGACATCGATGGTTCCTCCTTCTGCGCCGACGGCAGCATCGTAGCGGTTTCCGATGGAACCAGTGCGTCCATCACGGGCATCGGTCTGTTGGGCAACACGTTCAGCGCCCAGGTCGACTCCATCGCGCTGGGTGAGCACACCATCTCCGAAGCTTCCAATGCCCTGTTGTTCATGAGCACCGGCACACCGTATGTCACCGTGGGTGACAGCGCGGGATGGCTGGCTATCGATGAGCACGATGCCGCGAACCGCCGACTGAAGATGCGTTTCCAAGCCGTCGTGTTCAATGAGATGAATGGCCAAACGAAGCCCATCAGCGGTTCGCTGGATGTGATCTACACCACGACGGAGTGACGAGATCGGCACGGTTCTGGTGATCTTCGCGATCACAAAGAACCACCTCATGCGACTCGTACACATCGCACTTGCGCTACCCTTGATCTTCCTCACGGCTTGCGACAAGGAGGATGATGATGCGGCCACACCAGCGCCCTCGACACCCGCAGCGTGCGGCATTTCGGGAGCTCGTCTCCAAGCTACGTTCCAAGGCAACGCCTTTTGTGCCAATACCTCCTTGTTCGGTGATCTCGGCAACCACCTCACCGTGAACGGGATCGCCAGCAATGGCGCCACGCTCACCCTGGAGCTGGACTCCTTGGAAGTGGGCTCCTATGAGATGGATGGCAGTACCAACTACATGATCCATACGAGCGCGTTGGCCATGGCCTACGAAACGGTGAACGCCACCCCTGCCACCTTGAACATCATCTCCCACGACATGGGCAGCAACCGTATCCAGGGCAATTTCAGCGGGCCCATCGTGGAGCCTGTCGGTGGCACCAGCGCTCAGATCAGCGGCGCCTTCGACATCACGTACACCGAGTAGGGTGGTCTTACCTTTCGCCGGTGACCTTGGAAGAGGAAAGCGGCATGACTTCAACACGGATCGCCTTGATCGGCGTTGGGGGGACGGGGTGCGCCCTGCTCCCCTTGCTTTGTGCCTTGCCGTTTGATGGTATCACTTTGATCGACGGCGATACGGTCGAAGCGAGCAACCTCGAACGGCAGCTGCTCTTTTCGCAGGAGGATGTCGGTAAGCCGAAGGTCCATTGTGCTGCGACCAGACAACAGCAGTTGGCGAACGGAAAGCGGTTGGTGCCGGAATTCAGGTTCGTGGATGCCCGGAACTGCAATGACCTCCTTCAAGGCCACCACCTCGTTGCCGACTGCACCGATGACCTTGTGGTGCGCGGCCTCATCGAGGACTGCTGCCGGAATTTGCTCATTCCCTTGGTGAGCGGTGCGGTCCATGGCCATCAGGTGCAGGTGATCACGGTTCACGAAAAGATAAAGCCTCCTGCGGAGAGCAGCTTTTTCCGTGGCCGTGCCTCGGAGGATCAGTTGGGCTGTGAGATGCAGCAGGTGCCGGCTGCCATCACCACCTTGACCGCCGCGCTGATGGCCTTGCGCATCCGTGACATCATCAATGGAGGCTCCGGTCTCGTTGGTGTGATGGACCTGGTGGATGGTGAACACGGCCACTGGATGCGCATCCAAGGCCCCGGCACGGACGAATTCATGGACACCCCGGTAACACCCTTGCATCGCGGATGAACGAGGTCGCGCTCGCGCTGCTGCTGGCCTTGGTGGCCTTCCTCTATGCCAGTGTGGGGCACGGTGGCGCGAGTGGTTATATCGCGGTGATGACCCTGCTCGGTTTCGCCCCGGACATGGTGCGGCCCACCGCGCTGGTGCTCAACCTCTTCGTCAGCGCCATGGCCTTCATTCAATTCGCGCGCGCCGGTCATTTCCGGTGGAAGCTTTTCTGGCCCTTCGCCGTGGCTTCGGTGCCATTGGCTTGGGTGGGTGCGCGCATCCACTTGGACACGCTCCTATACAAGCGCATCCTCGCTGTGTGCCTGGTCTTCGCGGTCGCCCGATTGCTCGGAGTCTTCGGCGGTGGTGATGAACGGAGAGGCTCGCCAGCGCTGTTCGTGGCCATCGGGCTCGGCGCGATGCTTGGCCTGGTCTCCGGCATGATCGGCATCGGAGGTGGCATTCTACTAAGTCCGTTGTTGCTCTTGTTCGGCTGGAGTACCGCCAAGGAGAGCGCTGCGATCAGTTCGGCCTTCATTTTCGTCAACAGCCTTGCCGGCCTCGGCAGTCTCGCCGCATCGGAGGGCTTCGGTATGTTCAACGGCGACCACCTGCTCTGGATCAGCGCCGCTTTGCTAGGTGGCACGTGCGGAGCTTATGTCGGCGCTCAACGGTTCAGTCAGGTGCGTTTGCGGCAGGTGCTGGGTGGCGTCCTGTTGTTCGCATCCATCAAACTCTTCTTCGCATGATCACTGTGGAAGAGGCCTTGGGGATCGTGCTCGCACAGGTGCCGGAACTTCACCCTGAAGAAGTGCGGTTGGAGGATGCCGCAGGTGCATATCTCGCCGCGGATGTGACCGCGCCGTACGACCATCCCTTGTTCGACATGAGCGCGGTGGATGGGTACGCCTTCCGCTTCGATCCTGTGGTCGCACAGTGGAAGGTCGTTGATCAGGCACCGGCCGGTTCCGCGCGATCCACGGGCTGTCCGCCGGGTTGCTGCGTGCGCATCTTCACGGGTGCCCAAATGCCACCGGATACGGATACCGTGGTGATGCAGGAGTTCACCACCCGGACGGTTGATATCATGGTGCATTCCGATCGAAAGCTTGTGCAGGGTGGGAATGTTCGACGGCAGGCCGAGCAAGTGAAGCGGGGCGAGGTGATCCTCCGGCAAGGTGAACTCCTCTCACCTTCAGCGATCGGACTTTTGGCTTCGGTCGGTGTGCGTTCCGTACCGATCAAGCTGGCTCCTGAGGTGGCTGTGTTGGTGACCGGTGATGAGTTCGTGGAAGGTGATCGCGTCGAACCCGGTAAGATCTTCAGCAGCAACGGTCTCATGTTGGAGGCGGCCTTGCGGGTCGAGGGTCTGCTCTCCGAATGCGTGCATGTGCCCGATGAAGTGCAGGCGTTGGATAGCGCCATCGAACAGGCGGCACGGTTCAATGAGGTGGTCATCTCCACCGGTGGGGCATCGGTGGGTGACCATGACCTGGTACACGATGCCGTTCTACGCGCTGGTGGCATGATCCACTTCCATGGCGTAGCCCAGAAACCCGGCAAACCGATGCTCTTCGCCACCGTCCATGGTCGGCCCTTCTTCGGTTTGCCGGGTAATCCACGGGCCGTGCTTGTCCTCTTCTACATATACGTCCTCCCATTCCTTAGGGCCATGCGAGGTGCGCGAGGAAGTGGACTGCGCAAGGAACGACTTCCGTTGGCTGCCGACCTTTTGTTGAGGGGTGATCGGGCGGAGTTCAGGGCCGGTCGGCTTCGTGGCGGTGCCGTCGAGTTGCTCGCGGAGGAAGGCTCGCATATGCTGCGCTCCATGACCGAAGCTCAGGTGATCGTCCATTTGCCTTCCACGAAGCGCACTTGGCGGACAGGAGAACCGGTCGAGGTCCTCCATTTGCCGCATCACTCCAACGAACGACTCGCATGACCGTGCACGCGCAGCAGGATGCTGAAGGTTGGACAGGTGTGGTGTTGGCCGGAGGGCGTAGCAGCCGCATGGGGCGGGACAAGGCCTTGGTCGACTATCATGGGCGCCCACTGATCCTTCACGCCATCGACACGTTGCGCCCACACGTGAACGAATTGCTCATCATCGGGGATCCGCTGGTGTATGATCATTTCGGACCGCTTGCCTTGGCCGATGATATGCCGGGGAACGGACCCTTGGGTGGTATCGTCACGGCACTGCGCTATGCGTGGCACGAGCGGTTGATCATCCTGGCCTGTGACATGCCGCACGTATCGGCCCGGTTCATCGCCACGCTGAAAGCGGCCTTGGATGATGGACACGATGCCGTGGTGGCCCAATGCGACGGTCGGTTGGAGCCTTTGGCCGCGGTTTACACACGCCGGTGCCGCGACTCCTTCGCTTCGCAGGTCCGGGCAGGCAAGTTGAAGATGTCCGATGCCATCGAGCTGGTCCACACGAGATACATACAGGTTTGTCCCGGTGAGGGCGAATGGCCTTCGGATCTTTTCCGCAACATCAACGCGCCGAGCGATCTTTGACCCACCATGCGGATCCTTCTGTTCGGTTCCATCGCCGAGAAAGCGGGTGCCTCGTCGATCGAGTTCGATGCGCCGAGTTTGGCCGCGTTACGTCAGCAGCTCATCGCGCGTATCCCCGACTTGGAGCACATGCGCTACGCCATCGCCGTTGATCGTGTGGTCATGAACGAGGACCGGCCACTGGCAGGTTCCGAGGAGATCGCGGTATTGCCACCCTTCGCAGGCGGATGAGCACCACAAGCGGAAATAGGGAGACTGAACGAAAGGCGGGCGGAAGATCCTCCGGTCCTACGGTCAAGGACATCTTCGTGGAGGGGGCCATCGATCCGGCTTTCATCGCCACGAGCATCGCGAAACATGCCACCCGCATGGATATCGGGGCGCACGAGATCTTCTTGGGTCAGGTGCGCGCGGATGCAGTTGCAGGGGCGGATGGTCATCCGTCCGCTACAACGGTATCCGCCATCGAGTACACCGCGTACCGTGACATGGCCTTGGAGCGCATGACCGTCATCCGCGAGGAGGCTTTTGCGAAATGGCCCAGCATGACCTGCTTGCACGTGCATCATAGCCTGGGCTCCATTCCGGCCGGTGCGTTGTGCTTCATGGTGTTCGCCAGCGCACCGCACCGCCAAGCCGCACGCGAAGCCGTTGCATGGGTGGTGGACCGGATCAAAGCCGAGTTGCCCATCTTCGGTCGGGAGGTTCTCTCGGATAGCACCCATCTTTGGAAGACGAACCGGTAGCAATGAACTACCGCGACTTTCTAGGGATAGCTAGCACAGGTACACCCCCATGATCGACATCACCCATAAACCCACCTCCCTGCGCGAAGCCACGGCCACGGCCTTGGTCTCGGTGAGTGATGCAGCCACGATCAAGGCCCTACGGGAGAAGCGCGTGCCCAAGGGCGATGTGCTGGAGAGCGCCCGGGTCGCCGCCTTGTTCGGTGTGAAGAAGACCCACGAGCTGATCCCTGATTGCCATCCGCTGCCGATCGAACATGCGGAGTGCACTTTCGCGGTGGGTGAGATGGATATCGTCGTCACCATGCGTGTGCGCACCATCTACCGCACCGGTGTGGAAGTGGAGGCCATGCACGGCGCTAGTGTCGCAGCACTCACGATCTACGACATGCTCAAACCCATTGACAAGGGCGTGATGATCACGGGCATCAAGTTGCTGGAGAAGAAGGGCGGAAAGAGCGACTGGAAGGACCGCTTCGAGGCGCCGGTAAGGGCGGCTGTCTTGGTGATCAGCGATGGTGTAGCGAGCGGTAAAAAGGAGGACAAGGCCGGTGCCAGCATCGCGGCACGGTTATCCGCGCTCGGTGTATCGGTGGAGATACGAGCCGTGGTCCCTGACGAGCCAGAAGACATCGCTGCACTGGTGAAGGCCTGGGCGAATGAGGGACTGGATCTGATCCTGACCACCGGAGGCACGGGTCTGTCACCACGGGATCGCACACCGGAAGCGCTGGCACCCTTGCTCGACCGCGAGGTGCCGGGGATTATGGAAGCGGCTCGCAGCTACGGCCAGGAGCGCATGCCGTGGGCCATGATGAGCCGCGGTGTCGCAGGCATGATCGGCCGCACTT
This sequence comes from Flavobacteriales bacterium, assembly GCA_035389265.1. Lineage (GTDB taxonomy): Bacteria > Bacteroidota > Bacteroidia > Flavobacteriales_F > PHOS-HE28 > PHOS-HE28. The sequence goes on from DAOORM010000035.1 coordinate 8,397, forward strand.
TGGTGATCACCTTGCCGGGCTCCACGCGCGGTGCACAAGAAACCATGGATGCGCTCTTTCCTTTTGTACTCCACGTGGTGAAGGTGCAGGAGCATGCGTTCCGGCATGGGCTCTGACCCGTCTTTCCGTTCTTTGCGCCCATGGTCAACGGCAAGGATGCGTGGGTGGAGGAGTTCGTGCTTCACCACATCGGGGGTGGTACGGTGGAGAGCACCTTCAGTGATTACTCCGCCGTTCTAAAGGGAGAGGAGGAGCAGGTCTTCCTTCGGAAGCTCTTCCTCAAGCCATTCGCGCAGATGGCCATCACCTCGGAGTTCACCCATGCGGTGGGCCTGGAGTACAACGTGCTCTACAACCTATGCCAGGAAGCCAACAGCGGCACGGACCTGGTCGCCAGTTCGGTCTCCATCGCGAAGCACCTGGTGAACATCTCGCGCCACCACAACATCAAGGGCGGCGACCTCTTCGTGGCGCGGATGAACGGCGTGGGGCTCGGCAACGAGCGTTACGCGGCCTTGGGCATCTATAAGTTCGAGGAGAAGGAAGTCTTCATCGAGAGCCGCACGGCGGACGGGAAGGTTTCGATGTGGCTCAATCGTGGGCTGGGTAACCTGAAGCCTAACAAGGCCTGTTTGGTGGTGTTCACCCCCGAAGCACCAACGGTCTTCGTGGTGGACGACAACGAGGCCACGGAATACTGGCAGAAGGATTTCATCGGCCACCAGCCGAAGCGGGACCACGTGAACAGCACCAGCAATGTGCTCGAGCTCACGAAGGAGTTCATCACGCAGCAACTTCCACAGGAGTTCGACCTCCCCAAAGCGGACCAGATCGACCTGTTGAACCGATCGGTCCAGTATTTCAAGGAGAACGCGGCCTTCGACCGATCGACATTCACCCAGCAGGTGTTCGAGGAAGAGGGGATGATCGATGCTTTCGACCGCTTCGGGAAGGCCTATAAGGAAGAGAAGTCCGTTGCCTTCGATGATCACTTCGAGATCAGTAGCCATGCCGTGAAGCGACAGGCTCGAGTGTTCAAGAGCGTCTTGAAACTCGACAAGAACTTCCACATCTACATCCACGGTGATCGCGACCGGATCGAGCGCGGTGTTGATGAGCGGACCGGTCGCAAGTTCTACAAGATCTACTACGACGAGGAGACCTAGGTCTTCAACCGCCGATGCTCACCATCGGTCGCACGCTGAGGTCGCTCAGCACCTCTTCCTGCTTCTCTGGTCTGAACTGGGGCAAGCCTCCGAGCATCGCATGTTTGGCCAGCACGTTCGCTTCGATCAGCGGAGCGATGTCCTCGCCGCGTCGTAAGGCGGAGAGGATATCAGTCTCTTCCCGTGCGAAAAGGCAGTTGCGCATCTTCCCTTCGGCGGTCAGGCGCAAGCGGTCGCAGCTTCCGCAGAACGGTTCGGTCACCGTACTGATCACCGCGAAGGTGCCCTGCCAGCCTGGAACTCGGTAGGCTTTGGCGGTGCTGTGCGCATCGTCGTTCAGCTTCTCGAAGGAATGCACGCTGCCGATGTGGCCCAGCATCTCGGCATAGGTGTAGACCCGCTCACGCCCCCAGTGGTTGCCAGCGAAAGGCATGAACTCTATGAAACGCACGTGGATGTCCTTCTCCTTGGTCAATTCCACGAAGGGCAGGATCTCGTCGTCGTTGACGCCGCGCATCACCACCATGTTCAGTTTGATGCGCATGCCTCGTTGGTGAGCGAGTTGGACATTGGTCCAGACCTGTTCGTAGGAGTCGCGGCGTGCGATGCGTTTGAAGCGCTCGGCGTCGAAGGTGTCCAAGCTCACGTTCAAGCTGCGCAAGCCGGCATCGAGCAGCTGATAGATGTATTTGTGCAGGGATACCGCGTTGGTGGTCAGTCCCAGCTTCACGCCCATGGCGTTCAGGTCGCGGACGATGTCCACCACATCGGGTCTGAGCAGCGGTTCTCCACCGGTGAGGCGGATCTTGTCGATGCCGAAGCGGTCCACGAACAACCGGGCGATAGTCGTGATCTCGCTGCGCGTCATAAGCTCCTCGCGCCGCAGGAAATGTTGGTCCTCCGGCATGCAGTAGGTACAACGCAGATCGCATTTGTCCACGATGCTGATGCGCAGGCTGCGGTGTGTGCGTCCGTGGGTGTCCAAGAGGGCCATGGCCGCTCAAAGGAACGACATGGAGAGGCTTTGTCGCCAGATGGAACCAAACCCTAGGGTCCACGTAGAACAGGGAGTAAAGGACAATGGCGTTCTGCTCTCCCGTTGCCGGCGGTCCCCAACCCACAACTCGATCGGACCAATGAAACAACGAACTATGCTCCACCATGCTCTGCGCCAATGGCGCGTACTTGCCTTCACGCTGCTGTTGCCTGCACTGGCGACAGCCCAATCGGGATCGGTGGATCCCTCTTTCAACGTCGGCACGGGTGCCAACAACCGCATCTTCGCCATGGCCGCGCAACCGGACGGCAGTCAGATCATCGGGGGCACCTTCACCAACTATGCGGGAAATACGGTCAATCGACTAGCGCGCATCACGCGCACCGGTGCATTCGACAACACCTTCACCATCGGCACGGGCCCGAATGGACAAGTCACCGCGATCGCCGTGGATGCGGCAGGGCGGGTCCTCATCGGCGGCTCCTTCAGCATGTACAACGGTGTGCAACGCGCACGCCTAGCACGATTGAACGCAGACGGTACCCTTGACGCCACGTTCGACATTGGCACAGGCATGGGCGGAGGTGTAGTCAACGCCATCGCCATACAATCCGACGGGA
>DAOORM010000036.1:0-10916 GCA_035389265.1 Flavobacteriales bacterium
CGGTTCCACCCAGAGGTCCACATCGGCCGAATGTCGCCGGTACCCGTGGAAATTGACCGCGCCACCACCTACCATGATATACCGTAGACCGTGTTCCTCGGCGAGCCTGAAGAACAGGATCACATCATCCTCGAACTCCATTCCGTCGGTTCTCGATGATGAAGTTGCCCTTATCGGTCCTGGTCACAGCCGTTCGACCGTTGCTTCGGGAGAAGCCCTTCAGGAATACCAAGAAGCGCTCATGCGGTGTTAGCGCAAGGAATTCCGAACGACGACGTTCGTTGCCCTGCGCCTTGGTCTCGAAACGGATCCGGTTTCCGGTGTTTGCCACTCTGTAAAGTTAAGCACGAGAGGGAAGCACTTGTCAGATGCTATGAAGCATCTCAGAAAAAGGCCCCGCCGGTCCTATACCAGCGGGGCTTTATGGACCGGGTTAGCGATCAGCTCTTCTTGTTCGCTTCGAGCATCTCTTTGATGCCACCCACGCTGCTGAGCACGCCTGTGGCTTCGTAAGGCATGTAGATCACCTTGTTGTTCTGGCCGCTGGTCATCTCCTTCAGCGTTTCCAAGTACTTCATGGCGATGAGGTAGTTCGTGGGATCGGCTTTGGTGCCTTTGATCGCTTCGGTCACCAGACGGATGGCTTCTGCTTCACCCTGCGCGCGGCGGATCCGGGCTTGTGCATCACCTTCGGCTTCCAGGATCTGCCCTTGCTTCTGACCTTCTGCCGTGGTGATCTCCGCCTGCTGCACACCTTCCGCCTGCAGTACAGCAGCGCGCTTGCTGCCCTCAGCGTCGATGATCTGCGCACGCTTGTCCCGCTCTGCACGCATCTGTTTCTCCATGGCCTCACGGATGTCGCGCGGTGGGTTGATGTCCTGTAGTTCCACACGGTTCACCTTCACGCCCCACTTGTTGCTGGCTTCATCCAGGATGGAACGCAACTTCATGTTGATGGTGTCACGGCTGGTGAGGCACTCGTCCAGGTCCAACTCGCCGATCACGTTACGCAGCGTGGTCTGGGTGAGCTTCTCGATGGCCATGGGCAGGTTCTCGATCTCGTACATCGCCTTTACTGGATCCATCACTTGGAAGTAGAGCAAGGCGTTGATCTCCGTCATCACGTTATCCTTCGTGATCACGTTCTGGCGCGGGAAATCGAACACCGCTTCGCGCAGGTCGATGCGTTCCTTCTTGATGAATTGAACATACTTGTTGCCATCGGGCAGATCCCGTGTGATCCGGGAAATGATCTCGCGTGGCTTGTCGAACACGGGGATGATGATGTTGAAACCGGCAACGAGCGTGGTCCGGTACTTACCGAAGCGTTCGATCACCATCGCTTCGCTTTGTTGAACGATGCGCACACCCTTGGCGATCAAGAAGATCACGAAGATGGCGACGAGTAGTAGGATGATGGCTCCTGCTGACATGGTTGTTGAGGGGGTTGGTTTTCGAGTGGTTCAGATGATCAGGAAGCGTCAGGCTTCGAGGGGTTTCACGATGAGGGTGTTGCTCTCGACGCGAACGACCACGATCAGGTCGCCCACGTGCAGCGGTTTGTCGCTCACCGATTCCGCGCGCCAGTCGTCACCAGCGGCGCTCACACGGCCGAGCCGAAGCCCGGGATCGAAGTCCTGGGTAACCCGGCCGCGTTGGCCTACGAGTGCATCCACGTTGGTCTTCACATCGGGTGCGTTCCACATACGTTTCATCAGCAGCGGACGTATCGTCAGGATAGAGATCACCGAGAAAACGCTGAACGCGGCCAGCTGCATGGCTACGCCACCGCCCAAGGCCGCCGTTACGCTAGCCCCGAGCCCGCCGATGCCAAGGCAAAGGAGGAAGAATCCCGGCACGAAGATCTCGAGGATGAAGAGGGCGATGGCCAAGGCGGCCCACCAGTGCCATTGAAAGAAGTCCATGGTTCTAGGTTTCTACTCGGCCGAAGGTAGGCGGATGCGGAATAGGGGATATAGCCCCCTCGTACGAACGGCGACTGCTGCGGGGGAGCGGCGCTCGGTGGCCGTGTACCGGCGGAATGCCATCTTTGCAGGAACGCCCTTCCTGCGCCACACCCATGCTAAAAGGCAAGACCATCGCCGTCGTCGTACCGTGCTACAACGAAGAAACGCAGATCGCCACCGTGGTGGAGACCATGCCCGATTTCGTGGACCGGATCGTGATCGTGAACGACTGCAGCCCTGATCGTACCGCCGAAGTGGTGAAGGACCTGATCGCGAAGGACCGTGCCAAGGGCTTCGGTACGCGCATCGAACGCTACACGGTGGAGCGCACCCGTTGGAATGAAGCTGAACTGGTGCTGCTGGAAGAGGGCGAACGCGAAATGGCGCATTACGTGCCCAGCAAGGTGGTGAACGAACATCCCGAGACGGACCGTGTCATCCTTATCAATAATCTGGAGAATGGCGGGGTAGGTGCTGGTATCGCAAGGGGGTACAAGTGGTGCAAGGACCACGCCATCGATTGTACCGCAGTGATGGCCGGTGACGGACAAATGGACCCCCACGAGCTGGAAAGCATCTGCCTACCCGTGATCGATGAGGGCATCGACTACGTCAAGGGCAATCGTCTGATCCACCGCAGCGCCTGGTTGGTGATCCCGAAGGTGCGTTTCTTCGGGAACAGCATCCTCAGCATCCTGACCAAATTGGCCAGCGGCTATTGGCGTGTGAGCGATACGCAGACCGGATACACAGCCATCGGCAACAAGGCGCTCAACGCCATCAAACTGCACCGGATCTACCGCAGCTACGGCATGCCCAACGACATGCTCGTGAAGCTCAACATCGCCCAGTGCACCTTGCGCGAGGTGGAGATCAAACCCGTGTACCGCGTGGGCGAGCAGAGCAAGATGAAAGTGATGAAGGTGATCCCCCGGGTGAGCCGCTTGCTGATCAAGAGCTTCTTCATCCGGCTATGGCGCAAGTACCTGTTCAAGGACTTCCACCCGCTCTTCATCTTCTACAACTACGCGATCATCGCGGGGATCGTCACCATCCCTTACGCCTACAAGATCATCAAGGCTTTCCTGACCGGGTCCGTGGTCAACACCGAGCCGCTGATCGCCTTCCTGTTCCTGGCCACCAGCAGTTTCCAAGCGCTCATCTTCGCCATGTGGATGGACATGCAGGATAACGAACGGTTGTTCAAGTGAAACGGGCAGGGTCATATGTGTTCCCTGTCCTCGTAGCACTACCTGTCATCTTGTTCGGGGGCTGTGGCCACCGTGATGCTGTGCCGCCTCCACCAACGGTCCTCGATGAGTTACGGTCCAGTTTCGACCTTGCTCAACCGGGTTTTGGTGTGATCGACTACCCTGGCCATCCGAAGGGCAATGTGGCAAAGGCCTATGCCATGGTGCTCCAAGCCGAAGTGAGGCGAGCCACCGCCACTGGACGGCCACTTTCAGAACTGGGGAAGAACGCTTCACAATGGCTCCGGGATAGTGTTTCCACGGACGATCAAGGATATAAGGGTTGGGGATTGCCTGCTCCGTGGGATGCTTTCGGCGATGGGAGCGAGAATCCGACCAACACGTTGTACACGATCAGTGTTGCCTTATGCATCGAAGCGCTGCTGGATCAGGCCGAGTATGATGACCAGGCACCGCGCGAGGCCATTCTTGCGATCGTTGACACCGTATTGGCCCCGTTCGTTCAAGGCGTGTTCAATAGTCCTAGCGGTATGGTGGCCTACAGTGCCGAGCCTGCGGACCGTGGATATGACTGTTTCAACCCGACGGCGGCCTTGGCGGGCCAATTGCAGCGCTACGCAGCCTTGTTCCCGCAAAGGACTCTGGCCGGAGCGTGCCGCAACACGGCCGATCGAACGATGCTGGTCCTGCTGGAACAAGTGCAAGTGACCACTGATCAGCATTGGTATTGGTTCTATTCCGTCACCGAGCGTGTACCCAACGACCTTCCACATGCCACCTACATCATCCGTGGAGTGCGTGACTACTTACGGTACAGAGGCACTCATTCGGAGCGCTTCGACTTGGAAGCCGTCCACGGACATCTGAACGACTTCAAGGACCCGGACCGAGCGTTGGGCTGGCTTCAATGGCCCGTGTTGCGCAAGGACCTTGAGACGTTACCCCCTCCACGACTTTACGATCTCGGTATCGCTCTGCGCTATTGCGTGGAAATGGGTGAGGAGCGATGGGCCACCGAACTTGCCCAGCTATCACAGGATTACCTTGGCGCGGATGGCCTCTACCGGAAATGTATCGGATGCGACGAACATATCAATGAGTATGATGCCACCCTGCTGAACGGCCTAACCTACTTCTTCCATCGCGTGCCGCACGTGATCAAGGGTACGGCACCGGATCATCGCGCTTTCTTCAACGACCGCGGTATGCCACTGACCAGCTTAGCGGCTGGCCACAGTCCGTTGTTCTGGGATCTTGATCCCGCTGACGCGAAGGTCTGGTTGAGGTCATCGGGTGGATCGGTCGCTCTTGACGACGATATCCCCCTTGGGGCAGTGAATTGGAATGGTGCTCCTGCGTTGGTCGTGCGCCGTATGTACCACGACACCCTCAAACTGCTGAGGCTGGACAATGGCTCCTTGACGTCCATCGCCTTGCCTGATGGTCACCGAACGCACATGTTCCGCTACTTGTGCGCGGCCTGGGATCGGCTTTGGCTCGTGACCTACGACCCTATCGCGCGCCAGAACCGCCTGGCCACTTACGATGGCCGACATTGGAAGGTGCTGCAAGAGCCTTTATCGATCCAAGATCACCTCGGGTATGAGCAACAACCCCGTATGCTCCATGCCATCCTTGGAGATACACTCTATCTCGGCGCCGGGCGTGCGGTCTTCAAGCTAGGCCGGGAAGGAGGATCGCGCACTTACCGACTCCCACAAGCGAGCCGGATCCTGGAGATGGCAGCGGATGACCAACATGTGCATCTTCTGGTGGAACACATCGAGCTGCCACCATTGCGAGCGGCAGACACCTTGAACGCTCCTCCGCAGGAACATGGTTTCGGTCTTTATCGGGCGGATCAAGAGGAACCTGTGGATGCACTGGAAGGATACATCCTGCCATTCGGTCTGCGTGCGCGCGGCGACCATGTATTACTGGCTGACGCCCGTTCGCCGGATGACCTTACCTCCATGCTCGCATTGGACCTGGGGCGTATGAATGGTGCGGGTGCCATGTCTTTCGGCTTGGACAATTCGCAGGGTGAAGTGGCTTGGTCCCAGAGCTACTACCTCACCGGCCTGCTGGACCTGTTGGAGTTCGATACGGAACAGGGTGGAGTGCTGCAGAGTCCTGTTCGTGAAGCGTTGCGCAATAGACTCGCCACCGAAAGCGGCTTATTGGCCGACCATGTACCGGCAGCGCTTCCCTGCAGGACCTTCACCGTGGACAGAAGCCCTGTGCTGCACGCCGTGCAGACTGGGAAATTGCTGCTACTGGCGAAGCGCCTGCAGAAGGCGGGCATGTGGGACGATAGTGCGTTGGAGCGCAGTCTGTCTTCCGTTCAGCAGTTGAAGGACCACTTGGAGCAGTTCAGCTTGCTTGGCGAGGAAGCCCTGCCCGGCGAGGATCCTTCTTCGACGTGTCTTCGTTTCCCCAAGGGATGTGCTTTTCCTTACGACGGCGCAGGCCTGCCGTATAATCATCAGAACTGTTGGGCGGCAGGCGTGCTCTATGGGGAGGATGGTCAATTGTACGAAGTGGAACCCCGGCACCTCGCGGCGGCATCCGACGTCGTCAAGTTGGTGGTGGAACGGGAACTACGACCGCGCACGGGCCTTCCCGATCACCTGCGTGCAAAATGGGCATGGAACTATTGGTGGGGGAGGGCGAAGGAAGGATGGACCGAAGCGGATGATGTTTCGGTGAATACCCCGGTTTGGCCCGGGGATGGAGAAACATTCGCATTGGCGCGATACCGAACCTTCGATGCCATCGCTGTCCTACTTGCCGATCGCGCAATACCGGGAAGCATACCACCGGAGGTGGTCGCGTACATAGGCGATGCCTTGATCGAAGGCGGTGTCGAACCGTTCATTCTACCCTACCTCCCCAGTACATCGGTCGCCAACGACATCCCTCTTAAGACCTTGCGGAAGTACATCCGGATCGATCAGCAACCGGACATGCGCAACGCACTTCTTGTGCACGGAATGATGCTGCAACGGTTGCAGGCAGCGGGCCGTCCGCTCTGATGCTTCGCCAGGCCCCAACGGGGAGGGGCATCCGGCCAAAGCCCGATATCTTTACCGCCCATGTGTGGAATCTTCGGCATCATCGCAAAGGCGGAAGCGGGTCTTTCCCGGCCACTGGCAGAGAACATCATCCGTGAATTGTTCGTCCTTAGCGAAACGCGGGGCAAGGAGAGCAGTGGTATCGCCATCCGCTCAGCCGCCGATCGAACGATCCATGTGACCAAGGATGACGTTCCAGCCAGCGAGTTGATCGCTTCACCCGCCTATCGCACCTTTCTGGACACTGCGCTCCAGCCAGCCTTCGCCGCAGGTCAGCGCGAACTGGCTGTGATAGCGCACAGCCGACTGGTGACCAACGGCACACAGGAACACAACTTCAACAACCAGCCGTGCATCAAGGATGGCCTGGTGATGGTGCACAATGGCATCGTGACCAATGTGGATGCACTTTGGGCGAAGTATGCTGGACGCATCGAACGGAAGTACGAGGTGGATACCGAGGTGATCGCCGCGCTCTTCAGGCTCTTCCTGCTGGAGGGACTTGGACCGGTGGGTGCCATTCGTCGGGTCTTCAACGAAATGGAAGGAGCGGCCAGCGTGGCCATTTTGATCAATGACGCGCGACAGGTGCTGCTCGCCACGAACACGGGTTCGCTTTACACCGTCCAAGATGGTTCGGGAAGCCTCGTTTTCGCCAGCGAAGCCTACATCGCGCGCACCTTCACGCAGCAGGCATCCGTGCGCGACCGGTTCGCCGACAAGGCGGTCCAATGGCTGCAGCCCTTCACCGGGAAGGTGATCGACTTGGAAAGCTGGTCGGTGGCCGATTTCGGTCTGAAGGAAGCAGCCCCGGACTTCGCACTGAAGGCGACCGAACCCTTCACGATCACCGACCATTCCACGGGTGCGGGTCAGAAGGTGGTCCCTGCGATGGCTACGAGCGACGAAGGCCGCTTGCGCAAGCTGATCGTCTTCCCTGAGGATTTGATGCGGAACATTCGGCGTTGCACCCGCTGTCTGCTGCCCGAGACCTTCCCGTACATCTCCTACGATGGTAAGGGAGTTTGCAACTACTGCCACAGCTACAAGCCGAAGAGCCTGATGGTGGACAAGCGTCCGGCCTTCGAGGAGGTGTTGAAGAAATACCGGCGCAATGATGGCAAGCAGGATTGCATCGTGGCGTTCAGCGGTGGCCGCGACAGCAGTTACGGCCTGCACTTGCTGGTGAAGGAATTCGGAATGACACCGCTCACCTTCACATACGACTGGGGGCTGGTGACCGATCTGGCCAGGCGCAACATCGCCCGAATGACCGGCAAGCTGGGTGTGGAGAACATCCTGATCAGTGCCGACATCAAAATGAAGCGCCGCAACGTGCGGCTGAACATGGAGGCCTGGCTGAAGAGTCCACGGTTGGGCATGATCCCACTCTTCATGGCCGGCGACAAGCACTTCTTCGTGCATGTGAACAACATCCGCCGCCAGACCGGCATCCACTGCGACATCTGGATGGAGAACAAGTTGGAGAACACCGACTTCAAAGCCGGTTTCGCGGGCATCAAACCCAACTTCGAGAAGGAGCGGATCGATAAGCAGAGCACCTTGGCCAAGTTCCAGATGCCGCTCTATTACATGCGCAATTTCCTGGCCAATCCAGGCTACCTCAACGCCAGTCTGCCCGATACCTACAGCGCGTTCAAGGCCTACTACACCGAGCCCCGCGAAGTGTACCTGCTGCTCTTCGATTACATCCCGTGGAACGAGGAGACCCTGGACCGCACCTTGAAGGACGAATACAACTGGGAGATCTCGCCCGATACCACCAGCACCTGGCGGATCGGTGACGGCACGGCGGCCTTCTACAACTACGTCTACGGCTTGGTGGCCGGCTTCACGGAGTTCGACACCTTCCGCAGCAACCAGATCCGCGAAGGCATGATCACGCGGGAAGAGGGTCTGGCCCACGTGTTGCGCGAGAACCGCCCGCGTTTCGAGAGCATGATGTGGTACTTCGAGACCATCGGTGTGGACATGGAGCGAGCGTTGAAGGCGATCAATGCGATGCCCAGGCTTCACCGCCATTGACCATGGACGACCTGGTCAGCCACTTAGCCCTGTTCCTGTTGAGCAACGTGCTCTTCGGCGGGGTGATGGCTGCGTTCTTGTTACGCCATGTGGAGCGCACCATCCTGGGTGGTGGTGCCACGGTACTGTTGGGACTGGGCTTGGCACCCTTCATGATCACTTGGGTGCTCAATGCCATCCTTTTACTCTCACCCGGCGGTACACCAGTGGTCGCGGTGGGGGGCGTTCTCGTGTTCTTTTCTTCCTTGGCGCTGTTCGCCGGGCGAGGATGGCGATCGCTGGCGGAGGTCATGACCGGTTCGGTGAGCCTATGGCGATCCGCAGCGACATGGCCGTACCTGTTCTTCAGCATGGCGATGATCTTCGGTTCCTATGTCATGCTGGTCTACAAACCGTTGGTGGACCATGATATTCTGGAGTATGGCACGCAAGGCCGCATCTTTTTGCGGGAGATGGCCGTTCGGTACGAGCTGCATCACTACGACCAAGCTTCCGGATTCTATTACGTCGGTCTACACGGCTTCTCGTTCCCCTTGCTCTTCACCTGGGAAGGTGCGGTGCGTGGGCTTCTGAACAGTGATGGTGATGCGTGGGTGCGCCTTCAAACCCCGTTCTTCGCCTGGTTGCTGGTCACTTTCGTATGGGGCTGGGCGCGCCGCTATGGTACTTGGCTCGCGGTATGGGTGATCGGCGCGTTCACGCTGACCATCGGTTTCTTGTACCTCAATACGATCTACCACGTGGATCCGGTGCGTGTCTTCCTCTTCACCGCATCGATGGCTTTGTTCGCCTCGGTATTGCGCGCACCGTCATCCGCCGGTCTTTTGCTCTGGGGTCTGGTGCTGGGCGCTCACGCCCTGACGCATTCACTTGGCATGATCCTGGCGCCTTTCATGCTCCTCATCCTCGTGGCTCTTTCGCCCGGTACGATCACCGCCCGTCTCCGACAAGGTGGACTGGCGACGATGGCTTTCGTGGTCGCCGGTGGTTTTCACTACATCCTGGATGTGACCATCGGGACAGGCTGGTTGTTCAAGGACATCACCTGGTTCTAGTATGGCGAACCACGCGCGACATGGGATATGGTTCTTGGTGCCCTTGGGGTCCATCGCCTTCTCCTTCCTCTATTTCCTCGTGCTGATGCCCGTGAAGGCCAGTCCGGGGGAATTGGCCCTTTTCGAGCGTGGTATCGGTAGTCCGTTGCTGAAAGTCCTCAACGGCTATCTCGGCGCCTTCTTCAACCTGCGCTTCTTGGGGAATACAGCCTGCTGGGCCATGCCGATGCTGTTGATCCTCGCTCTTCGCCGCAGCGCATTGGAGAACTGGCAGCGGGGTGCCCTCCTTTTCCTGTCACTCGCCGTATTGATCATCGGTGGCGCAGGTGGATTCAACTACCGGTATGCGCTCACTCTTCTTCCCACACTGTTGGTGCTGGTCTTCGTGGTGCTGGACAAGGCCATGGTCCGTGGGCAGGTCCCACGCGGTTCCCGCACAGCGGTACACGTGCTGTTGGTTCTGGCCACGGTATTGAATAGTTGGCTATCCATGGACCTTTCCACCCGTATGGCGCTGGCCGATCCGGTGGATCGCCCGAAAAGGGTGGATGATGCACCGTTCTACACGAAGTTCGATACCGGGCCGGACGACCTGGATGGTTGGTTGGAACGCGCTGGTGTGGCCGACACCGACCGTGTGCTGGTGAACAACCTGCCCATTTACTTCTACGAGACCCATAGACCTGGCCTGTATTACTGGTGCGGCGCCGACCAGTACTTCGGACCGGAAGGGGAGGAGCCGATCTTCCGCACACGCTCCGATGATGAGGTCGTGCGCTTCCTGACCGATGGACTGCGAACACGCTACATCTTCAGCGATCGCAACCTATCCCGGTACGACCTTCGCTTCGAACGTTTCCTGGAGACTCATTGCACCTTGCTCGCCGAAGACGATAAAGGCCATACGCTCCACGTCCTGAAGGATACATTTGGGCGTTGACCATGCGCCTGCCAGCCGGGAAATTCAGCACCGATATCATCTGGAGTGCCGGGGCCTTCGCCTTGGGTGCGGTTTTCGGTGTACTTGTCAACGTCGTGATCGTGCGGGGCCATGATGCCGCTGCGCTGGGTGTCTTCAACCTCGTTTACGCGGTGTACATCCTGTTGAGCCAGCTGGCCGTGGGCGGTGTTCACCTCGCCGTTCAAGCTTTTGTACCGCGGGAGATCGCAGCCGGTCGTTCGGCGAACGAACAGGTCTCCGCATCCATGCTGCTCAGCACCGGCACTGCAGCGGTGGTCATCGGTATCGCCTGGGTCTTCCGCGATCTGCCCGGAAAATGGTTCTCGAGTACCGATGTGGCCATCGCATTCCCTTTGGTGCTCCCAGGTTTGCTCTTCTTCTCTTGGAACAAGGTGCTGCTCAGCTTCCACAATGGTGCACGGCGGATGCGACTCTTTGCGCTGATGCAACTTCTCCGATTCGTCTTCCTCTTCGGCGTAGTGGCCTGGCTCGTTCACACGAATGCTCCGGTGGCCCGGTTACCGGTGGCCCTGTTCTGGTCGGAGGCCGCGCTCTTCGCGATCGTGCTGATGAGTCCCATCAACTGGTAGTAGACGATCATG
>DAOORM010000037.1:0-7140 GCA_035389265.1 Flavobacteriales bacterium
GGCGAGCCGCGCCTCTTCTCCATCTTCCAAGCGTGCGAGGAATTGGGCATGGCCGTCTTCGTGCATCCGTGGGACATGATGGGGGCGGACCGGTTCGACAAGTACTGGATGCCCTGGCTCGTGGGCATGCCCGTGGAGACCACCACCGCCATCACCTCCATGATCTTCAGCGGCCTCCTCGAGCGCCTGCCGCGGTTGCGCGTAGCCTTCGCGCACGGTGGTGGTTCCTTCCCCGCCACCATCGGTCGCATCGAGCACGGCTTCATCATGCGTCCCGACCTCTGCGCCGTGGACAACGATGTGAACCCCCGTGAATACCTGGGCCGTTTCTGGATCGATGCGCTCGTACACGATCCGGCCATGCTGCGCGTGGTGGTGGATCAGATGGGCGCTGACCGCGTGGCCATGGGCACCGATTATCCGTTCCCCTTGGGTGAGCTCATCCCCGGCGAGCTGATCAACAGTATGCCCTACGATGGCGCCACCAAAGAACTCCTGCTCGGCGGTGCCGCGTTGGAGTGGTTGGCGATGAAGAGGGAGAGTTTCCTGCGCTAGCGGGACTTGTTCATCGGACTAACGTCACGTGCCCAGTACGCTGGATCACCTCCCCGGCGATCTCCTTCGCGCGTACACGCCACACATAGGTGTCTATCGGCGCGTCCTGTCCACCATAGGTACCATCCCAACGGCCGCGCAGATCTGCGGTGGTCCAGATCATCTTGCCCCAACGATCGTACACCTCTAGTTCGATCTCCACGATGTCCACCCCCCAGGCGCCGAAAGCGTCGTTATAGCCATCGCTGTTCGGTGTGAAGGTGTTGGGGATGAAGAGGCTGCCGGGAATGATGATGGTGACATCGTCCGTGGTCACGCATCCGTTCTCATCCGTCATGGATACGGTGTACGTGGTGGTCTGTTCCGGCTCGGCCACGGGTGTAGCTGAGGTGCTATCGCTCAATGTCACGGATGGGGTCCATGCGAAGGTCCCGTCGCCCAAGGCAATCAACTGTGCTGTTTGGCCCAGCTCGATCACTTGTTCCCATAGTGCGGTCACTGGCGTGACCGGATAAGTATCAATGAGCAAGGTTGCAGTACCAATGCACCCGGTAGGATCTGAAACGTCAACGGAAATGATCGTCGAAGCCGGAACAGTGGCTATTGGGTCAGGTGCATCAGCATCGTCCATGTACTGAGCGGGCGACCAAGCATAGGAGATGCCTGGTGTAACGTAGAGTTGGACCGGCTCATCGGGACATACCAACGTATCCGGCCCGGCTACGATGATGGGTGAGCGCACTTCAACGAAGGCCGAGTCCCGGATCGTTCCGCAGCCATTGTCAACGGTCACCACGTACCAGGTGGATGCCGGTGGCGCTACGATCGGGTCCTGGATGAAGAGGTCCTGTATCCCGGGCCCTGCAAGCCATGCGAAGGTTCCGCCTTCGGGTGCGATGAGTTGGATCGATCCACCAGCACAAACCGCCGTATCGACCAAAACGGGTATTGGTGGATCGGTATAGACCTTGGCCAATAAGGTGTCGAATACCAAACACCCATCGGGAGTGGTGATGATCACGCTGTACTCGGTGGTGTCCAAAGGTGAGGCGATCGGTGCGGCGGAAGAGGGATCGGAGAGTGTGGCTGCTGGTGACCAGAGGTAGGTGCCACCACCCGACCCTTGTAATGCCACACCACTGCCTGCGCAAATGTTCACATCGTTCCCGGCGGATCCTACTGGCGTGATCCATGGGACGAATACGGTGGCGGTATCGAAGCCGCAAACACTTTCAACGATCACCGAGAAGCTCATTGGTTCCGGTGGATCCACGTAGGGCGCTTGTATCGTCGGGTCGCTCACGTTCTCTGGCGGGAACCACGACCACGAAAGACCATCAGAGGCGAAAAGTTGCGTGCTATCTCCCGGGCAGATGGCCCCTGGGTCCAACACCAAAGGGATGGGAACATCTATGGCCGTGACTTCGATGTCCGCCGTGTCGGCCAGTGTGCAACCATAGCTGTCCGTCATGGTCATGGTCACGGTGAACACACCTTCGGTCTGGTAGAGATGTGCCGGAACGAATTCCGCGCTGGTAGAACCATCGCCGAAGTCCCACAGATAGGTGTCACCACCTGTGCTCGTATTGGTGAATTGTACCGTACCCGGTATGCAGATCAGGGTGGGTCCGTCTATGCCGATCTCAGCGGTGGGTATGGAGAGGTCGAATTTGAACACGCCCAGATTGCAGTTATTGGAGGGGTTCACATTGCTCCAGGCGCCCGGCGTTGTGGGGAAGTCATCACTGCTTCCGCACCCCGCGCAAACTGCTTGATAGATGGTGCCATCCTTGTTGAATCGGCTGGTACCGCCATCCACATGTTCACCACCGCTCGCGCCGCCGAAGAACGTGGCGTAGTTCAGGCTGACCGCATCGGGGTTCAGCACCATCAGGTACAGGTCACGGCCATCCGTTTCTGGCTGAAAGCAGTTCGGCGTGGTCTCCATGCCGGTCGTTGTGCTGCTCGTGTTACCGGCGTTGATGTTCGCACCGCCACCCCAGCCGCTGAAGTAGATCTGCCCGCAATTGCTTACGAGGAAGGCCGTTGGGGAGAGATATTGCAGTGGACTGCCGTTCCCGAACACGGTGCTCCAAATGGAGATGCTCAGGTCGTTGCTCAGCTTATGGATGAATTGCGAACTCCCTGGAACACTGTATTTGCCGGTCGTTACAGGATATGGGCCATTGCTCTGGCCCACCACGTAGACCGCGTCTTCGGTATCGAGTTGCACGAAGTAGCATTGATCGAAGGAGTTGGTTCCGATGAAGGTGGAGCTAAGTGCAGCGCCTGCTTCGGAGTACCGCATGATGAACCCGTCAGTGGTCCCGGAGATGGTGCTCTTGAATGGCGTTCCATACATGGGGAGGTCCGAACTGGTCGTTCCACCGGTGGTGAACAGATCACCTTCCTGATCCACTTGTATACCGAAGGCCGCATCGGCTCCGGATCCACCGAGGTATGTGGCCCATTCCAAGGTGTTCAGTGTCGGGTCCAAGCGAAAACAGAAGCCATCTTGGGTGCCACCACCATAGGTTGATTGAACGGCATTGATCGTCGTCATGTTCGCGCTCGCTGTCACACTGGCCACCATAGGATGTTCGGCTTCATCAAGGATGATCTCTCCGCGGAAGGCGTCGCCATAGTTGTGAGCAAGGACGACGTCATTGTTGACACCGTCATTTCCAGACCCCCCCACGAACGTGCTGCCGATCAATCCGGTGGCCGCGTTATCGAGGTGGACTACGAAAATGTCCGTTCCATTGGGTTGGGAGAAGCCATAGCCCGTCGTGAATGATAGTGCTGGACCTCCCGAAAAGGTGCTCTGGAAACAGTTCGAGGTGGTGGGGAAGTCGCTGGAACCGGTATGGCCGAGAATGAATAATTCGTTCGCCTGATTCACCACCATGCTATGGGGCGCTTCGCTGGAGCTACCGCCGATGTAGGTGCTCCAGATGAGCGAACTCCCATCCACTGTCCATTTGCTCACCCCTACGTCAACGGCATTGATGGTCGTGTCCTCGTCGTTGAAGCTGCCATCCCAAGCGCCTAAGGTGGTCGGGTAACCAGTGTTGAAAACGATGCCTCCGCCATACAGGTGGCCCCCCAAGTCGTAGGTCGCGGTGAAGCCGAAGTTGTCACCGGCACTTCCACTGTAGCTGGCGAAACTGAGCGTCGGGTCGATGACCAGGGGCCGCGCAGGGTCCGTACCATCCGGGAATACGAAGACCACCTGATCCCCATCTGCCTTGAACGTGGAAGCGATGTCGGAGCGTTCTTCATCATCGGCGTAGAACGAATAGGGCGCCTCCTCCAGCACATCCCCAGCCGTCGTCTTCACCACCAACCGGTCGTCGCTTATGCTTACGCCGTCGTGTCCTTCATAGCGCATCCGCACCGTGTTCGGGTCCACACCGGGATCGAGCAGGAACTCATACTTCAAGCCGGTGCGCCCGTCGATGTGCAGGTCGATACCAGGCCATACATCGTGCAAGGTCACTTCTGCGAACACACCGCAACCAGTGCCCCATTGGGCGGGGTCGTTCCCGATGAAGTGGTTCTCATAGTGAGCGGCTTTCGAAGCGCCCGACCAATGCGTGGCGTTACCACCCTCGAAATGCACCTTGAACGCGTGTGCCCGGTAAGGCTCGTGTGCATGATCGGGGTGGGTAGCACCATGCTGATGGGCATCGCCTCCAGCACTCAAGGCATAGGTGAAGGCGTCGCGCTCAACGAACAAGGCACCATTCGGCAGAAGTACACGGTAGAGGACCTGAGCGGGCCACTGGCCTCTGTTCTCCGTGAAGGTGGCCACAGGAGCCCCGGCCTGCGCACAAAGTGCAGGTACCAACAGAAGGAGCGAACAAAGCCAACGCACGGCCGGTGGAGAGGTTCAGGCAAGTTACCCTGAAAAGACAAGGACCCCGGTTGAAAGGTTGCTTGCTCCTCGTGGAAACGCAACGAACCGGGATGATCGACCGCCGGACCGGGCCCCCTACCTTTGCGGCGCCCGGAGCATGGGTCCGTCAGACCGACGGCCCCCATCCTCGGCTCCACGGCACCGAACGCCTTGAGCGACGCCATCAAGCACGAATGTGGGATCGCCTTGATCCGCCTTCGCAAGCCGCTGGAATACTACCAACAGCGGTATGGTACACCCCTCTACGGGCTCAACAAGCTGTACCTCCTCATGGAGAAACAGCACAACCGCGGTCAAGATGGCGCCGGCGTGGGTTCGATCAAGTTGGACCCCATCCCGGGCTCCAACTACATCGATCGTAGCCGCAGCACCGATAAGCAGGCCATCCAGAAGATCTTCGAGCGCATCCACCGGGGTTTCGATGATGCCGTGAAGCTGGACCCCGCGGCGAAGGACGATGCCCAGGTGCTGAAGCAGCACATGCCCTTCATGGGTGAGGTGCTCCTGGGCCACTTGCGCTATGCCACCTTCGGCAAGGACGGGGAGGAGAACTGCCACCCGCGCCGCCGCCTCAACAATTGGATGACGCGTAACCTGGTGGTGGCTGGTAACTTCAACATGACCAATGTGGACGAGCTCTTCGAGTTGCTCGTTTCCATCGGGCAGCACCCCAAGGAGCGCAGCGATACCATGACCGTGCTCGAGAAGATCGGGCACTTCCTGGATGTGGAGAACGACCGTATCGCACTCCTCCACCGCCAGCTCGGGTATACCGAGAAGCAACTGACCCAGGTGATCGCCGAGAAGCTCGATGTGAAGCAGATCCTGATCAACAGCGCCTTGGACTTCGATGGAGGGTATGCATTGGCTGGCATGATCGGCCATGGCGACGCCTTCGTGCTACGCGATCCGGCGGGTATCCGTCCGGCATTCTGGTATGCCGATGAGGAAGTGGTGGTGGTGGCCAGCGAGCGACCGGCCATCCAGACCGCCTTCGGTCTGCGCACCGAGGTGGTGAACGAGCTCACGCCCGGCCATGCGCTCATCATCCGCAAGGATGGCAGCTACAGCGAACAGAAGGTGCGCGAGCCGCTGGAGAAGCGCGCCTGCAGTTTCGAGCGCATCTACTTCAGTCGGGGAAGCGACCGCGACGTGTACCGCGAGCGGATCGCCCTGGGCCGCTCGGTATGCCCGGCCATCCTCGAGGCCGTGGATCACGACCTGGAGAACACCGTCTTCAGCTTCATCCCCAACACCGCCGAGGTGGCTTGTTACGGGATGCTGAAGGAGATGGAGGATGAGTTGGACCGCGTGAAGGAACGGCGCATCCTGGAGCTCGGTGCGAACCCCGACCCCGCACGGCTGCGCGCCATCCTATCCCTGCGTCCTCGCTTGGAGAAGGTGGCGATCAAGGATGCGAAACTCCGCACCTTCATCACCGCCGACGACGCGCGCGATGACTTGGTGGCCCACGTCTACGACATCACCTACGGAACCGTCCGCCCGAATGTGGACAACCTCGTGGTGATCGATGACAGCATCGTACGAGGCACCACATTGAAACAGAGCATCCTGAAGATGCTGGCCCGCTTGGAGCCGAAGCGCATCGTGGTGGTGAGCAGTGCACCGCAGATCCGCTATCCCGATTGTTACGGCATCGACATGGCGAAAATGGGCGACCTGGCCGCGTTCCGTGCCGCCATCGCCTTGCTCAAGGAGACCAAGCAGGAGAACATCATCGACGATGTGTACGACCGCGCGCTGGCCATGGTGGGCCGTCCGTTGGCCGAGCAGGAGAACGTGGTGAAGGACATCTACAAGCCCTTCACACCGCAACAGGTGAGCGACAAGATCGCCGAGATGCTCACGCCAGAGGACCTGCCGATGGAGGTGAAGCTCGTATTCCAGAGCATCGAAGGCCTTCATGCCGCATGCCCTGACCATACCGGCGATTGGTACTTCACAGGCGATTATCCCACGCCGGGCGGCAACCGCGTGGTGAACCGCGCCTTCATCAACTACCGCGAAGGCAAGAACGTGCGCGCTTATTGAGCGGAACCGATGCGGCCACTGCGCCGCGCCTTCCGGAAGTGTTTGGCGCGGCCCTCCAAGGCCGCATCGCCATGCACGATGATACGGGAGCCGTTCTCGATGACGAGCCGGGCCTTTGGCGCGAGGATCAATCGACTTCCCGGCAGCAGATGCAAGGTGCTGTTCTCCTTCAAGGCAAGCGTGGCTTTGTCTTCGATCAGGACCGAAGCACCGGTCCCCACCGTCATGCGTGTAGGATCGCTGAACCAAGGGCCGCCCTTGGATAGGTCCGGAGCGTTCATCCGCGTGGGCGTGCGCGATCGATCGAGCGTTAACCGCACGCCGCTCGCGATAGTGAGCGAATGACCGTCCTGTCCACGGAGCGGAGGAAGCGCGATGCTGTCGGCACACCAGCGCTGATCGGTCTCCATCCGCGTATCGTTGGTGCTCACCCGCACGACGGCATCACCGTTCGCACGCATCTCGAGTAGATCCACGCGGATCCCGTTCAGTTGAATGGTGCGCACATTGGGGACTTTGCGATCATACAATTCACGGGTGCCATTGCTGAAGAGCGTGAGCATGTTCGCCGAGGAAGGGTTCGTACACATGCCGATGCTGCGCACGCCGTTCAT
>DAOORM010000037.1:7240-10674 GCA_035389265.1 Flavobacteriales bacterium
GCCTTCCCAGTGGAAGCGGTCCGTGGGGCTGCCGTTGCGCTCCGACCCCTGGTGGTTCTCGATCCACAGCCATTGTTGTGCGCGGTCTTCCGGGATGTATGGCATCCGGATGCGCAGGGCATCACCACTGGTCACGAAGTCGCGCAGCACGAACGTGCCCGTATCACCCGCGAGGGGATCGAGGTCGGCATCGATCTCGGTACCCTTCACGGAACGCGCGCGGATGCGGTGCACAGCGCCTTCCGGTCTCCAGCCCATGCGGTCGCGGTCCCAGGCACTGCAGGTGAGCAAGCTGCTGCCGCTGGCGCCCATCATGCTCCAGCCACCTTGCAGGGGTAGGAAGGTGCTCTCGAATTGTGCGGCATTGCCACCACCACTGTGGAAGTTGTTGCCGCCGAGCAGCAAGTGGTTGAACTCATGTTTGAGGATCTCGAACGGAAGGTCGTTCGCGGCACCGAAGCGTGATTGCGTATCGCTCTTGAACCCGTAGAGCTCTCCCGGTGATCCGCTATCGGTGCTTCCCGTGCCGTGCCGCAAGCCGCTGTTGCGGATGATCACCATCACATGATCGTAACTGTGTGGATCATCGGGGCCTGCCGTTTTTGGTTGACCAGCCTTGCCGCGCGCCTTCCATAGATCGAAGTCGTCAATGCCAAGTGCGTGGCGCGTGTGGAGGCTTCCCCGCTTGTTGGCCTCCTTGACCGCAGGCATGCCAATGGAATGTGCCTGATGCACGCTGGGGTACTCACTCTCCTTCAGGGTGATGATGGTGTCGATGTAGTCGCCGAGCACCGTGTACTGACCAAGGGAGATGTCCTGGTAGTAACGCGAAACATCGGCCTGCTGCACGGGCAGGGGAAACGGATCGAAGACGCGGTCCTTCCAGGTGGGTAGTTGCCCCTTGGGCCAATGGTCAGCGCCATTGGGCTGCGGGTCCTTCTCCGGCTTCATATCGTAGTCGATCTCCACGAAGAGCACCAGGATCCGGATGGTGCCATGGGGCGAGAGGTACCATCCGTGTTCGCTACGCTGCTCCGGTTTTTCCTGGGCGGTGAGAGCGAACGGGAGGAAGAGGGCGAGAAGAAGAAGCGACCTGCACATCCCGCCGAAGGTAGTACTAGCCTTTGGGAGCTTTGTACAAGGGCACGGTACTGCACGGTTCACCGAACATCAAGCTCTTCACCACCGGCAGCAGCTTCGCGCTCAGCTCCACGTAGGCATTGAGTGGTACAGGCAATTTGCTGCAGCCCTTCACCACCACGCGGGCGCCGCGGTAGAGTTCCACATCCAGCTGCTGCACGAAGCGGGTGAAGATCGCGCGCTCCAAATGATCGGCATCGCCTTGGGTCACGAACGCAGCGTAGGGCTGTAGGTGTGTGGCCACCAACATATAGGCCCAGGTGGGGATGATCGCATCCGCTGAGCAATGCACGCTGACGAACTTGCCTTTGTACTGCACCCAATCGTGCTCTTTGCAGAAGGCGCGCAGGTCATCCTCCTTCAGCGCGATCTCCTGCCACAAGAGCGGCTTCAGGTCGAAGACCACACGCTCGCTGGCCGGGTACATCTCCTCCACGTCGAGGGTGATTATCCCGCTGGAGGCGACCTTGTTGATGATGGGGCTTTCGTCGCTCATGATAGGTCTGCTTAGCATTCATCTGCGAGATCTGCGAAATCGGCGGACGAGTTTTCCTGTTCACATGAACCCCAATTCCAACTGCGCCGCCTCGCTCATCATCGTGCGGTCCCATGCGGGCTCGAAGGTGATCTCCACCTTGGCCCCGTTCACGCCTTGTACGCTGGCCACCTTCTGTTCCACCTCGCCGGGCAACGTACCCGCCACGGGGCACGCCGGACTGGTCAGGGTCATCTTGATGTACACGCTGGCATCATCGCGGATCACCACGTCGTAGATCAGCCCCAGCTCGTAGATGTCCACGGGGATCTCCGGGTCGTACACACTCTTGAGCATGTCGATCACGCGTTCTTCCAGGTGTTTGCGTTCTTCTGGGGTCATGGTGCGTAGGTGGGAGGGAGTGCAGGTCCAGGTCCGAGGCACTGTCCTATGTACGATGTCTTATGCAATGCCGTCAGGCATAAGACATCGTACAGAGGACAACCGCTACGCCCGATCGAAGAGTTGACCTCGCTTCTCATGCCTTGGGTTCTTGAGCGGAAAACGCCACCGCATAACGCTTCATCTGATCCAGCATCGCCACCAGCCCGTTGCTGCGGTTGGGCGATAAATGCTCGCGCAGCCCGATCGCATCGATGAAGGTGAGCGGAGTGTTCAGGATCTCCTGAGGGGTTCGATCATTCAATACGCGGACCAGTAGCGCTACAAGTCCTTTGGTGATCATCGCATCGCTGTCGGCGGTGAAGTGCACCGTACCAGCGCTGAGCGGAGTCGAAGCGCGGTACTCCGCGCTGAGCCATACGCGCGATTGACAGCCGCGTACGATGTTCGCCTCGGTCTTCTTCTCCGGTGCGATGACGGGCAGGTCCTTGCCCAGCTCGATCAGGTGCTCGTATCGGTCCTGCCAATCGGAGAATAGGGCGAACTCGTCGATGAGCTCCTGTTGGGTTTGGGCGAGGGATAACGGTGAGGTCATTCGGCAATGGAAAATGCCTGCTTGCGCAAGTCGTAGATGATGTCGGCCTCTTGGTCGTCGATGCGTCTATGGACTTTGACCTGGTAATCACTCAGCCATTCCGGATAGAACACGCCACCTTCGTAGGAGCCCTTGCCTTCGCCAAGCTCTCGATCGATGTACCAAGTCGTTTGGTCATTCGAGAAGCCAAGGCACCAGCGCTCTGCGGCAAGGAAATTGGCATCCTTGTCTCGCCAATAGTACACCCTTGCTTCCAGTATGGAATCCGGCGAAATAGCTCTCGACGAAACAGAATCGGGTAATTGCACAGTTGCGCTCATTCCCACATGGTTCGACTCACCACACGCAATAAAGAGTGAGCCCAGCACGGCTATTCCGAACAGGGTCTTCATCGCAGCATCTTGACAGCCTTCCTGGTCGCCGCCACCATCGCATCCACCTCCTCCACCGTATTGAAACACGCGAAACTCGCCCGCGTCGTCCCGCTCACGCCGAAGCGCTCCATCAGCGGCTGGGTGCAGTGGTGGCCCGTGCGCACGGCGATGCCCTGCTGGTCGAGCAGGGTGCCAAGGTCGTAGTGGTGTACACCATCAATGACGAAGCTGATCACACCCACCTTCTCTTGCGCGGTGCCAATGATGCGCAGACCGTCGATGGTGAACACTTCCTTGGTGGCGTGTTCCAGGAGCATGTGCTCGTGCTTCGCCATGGCCTGCTTGTCGTAGTCCTCTATCCAGCGGATGGCCTCGCCCAGTCCGATGATGCCCGCGATGTGCGGCGTGCCGGCCTCGAACTTGAAGGGCAGCTTGGCGTAGGTGGTCT
>DAOORM010000038.1:0-10652 GCA_035389265.1 Flavobacteriales bacterium
GCAGCGAGCACGCCACCGGCCACCTGCTTTACGTGCGCTTCTGGACCAAGTTCCTGAAAGACCGCGGCTGGATCACCTTCGATGAACCGGCGAAGAAGCTGGTGAACCAGGGGATGATCCAGGGGGTGTCGGCGAAGGCTTACCGCTTGCTGTATGGAAGCATTTCTTGGGGTGATCATGTGACGGACGAAACGGATGACCCCTCGCACTTGTCTGGTCCTTATATGTTCATCTCATCGGACTTGCGAGCCGACTGGTTGAAAGATGAGGAGAACGCGGAAGTGAAGCAGCTCATTGAACAGGGACTAAAAAAGCACACCGAGAACCTTACCCAGCTATACGGAGAGTTTCCCTTCAAGCTCTTTTGCGACGGCCCTGCACAATTGAAGACCGCGCGGAAACTCGTTGATATTTCGGTATTGAAGGAGGATGGTGTTTCGGTAGACATAGAAGCCCTTCAACAGAAGGATGCAGAATTCCGCAGTGGAACATTCATCACTCGTGATGGGGCTTTTCGCGTTGATCGAGAAGTCGAGAAGATGTCCAAGTCGAAGTTCAACGTGGTGAACCCAGACGACATCATCGCCAAGTACGGCGCCGACACCCTGCGGCTGTACGAGATGTTCCTCGGCCCCATCGAGCAGAGCAAGCCCTGGGACACCAACGGCATCGAAGGCACCTTCCGCTTCCTGCGCAAATTCTGGAACCTGTTCCACGGTGCGGGTGATGTGTTCGTGGTCTCCGATGCCCCCCCCACCAAACCCGAACTCAAGATCCTGCACGCCACCCTGAAGAAGGTGACCGAGGACATCGAGAAGATGTCGTTCAACACCAGCGTGGCGCAGTTCATGATCGCGGCGAATGAGCTGGGCAGTCTGAAGTGCAACAAGCGCGCGGTGTTGGAGCCCTTGGTGATCGCCCTGGCGCCCTTCGCACCGCACATCGCCGAGGAATTGTGGGAGCAGTTGGGCCACAGCACCAGCATCACCACCGCCCCCTGGCCCCAGTGGAGCGCCGAACACCTGGTGGAGGACAGCTTCAGCTACCCCATCAGCTTCAACGGCAAGACCCGCCTGCAGCTGGAGTTCCCCATCGCGCTGGATGCCAAGAGCGTGGAAGAGCAGGTGCTCGCCAACCCCGAGGTACAAGCCCGATTGGAAGGCAAGGCCCCGAAGAAGGTGATCGTGGTGCCCAAGCGGATCGTGAATATCGTGGTGTGATGAATGCGCTGCTGGCTGTTGGCTGCTGGCCATTGGCTGGTTGGTGGGTACGGCAACGTAAGCGCCTGCCTTTGGCAGGAGCGCTTCCCTTTTCGCGCGGCGATAAGGGGCCAGAAGCCAATGGCCAACAGCCAGCAGCGCATTGGCACCCCTTTTGCACTACCCGGGTCATGGCACGCACTACGACCTTCCTTCTGGCCGGTCTCAGCATCCTCACCATGGGCTTCGCCCAGAGTGATCGCCCGGCCGATCCTCCTGCACCCACCCCTTCGGATGCAGCCTCCCTGCGCACCTTGCAGCACAACGCTTTCCGCCCCGGCGAGAAGCTCACCTATGTGGTCCACTATGGGTGGATCAACGCCGGTGAGGCCGTGGTGGAGTTGAAGGAGAGCCCGCGCGACATCAACGGGCGCAAGGCCTGGCATGCGGTGGGTACCGGTCGCAGCTTGGGCGCGTTCAACACCTTCTACAAGGTGGACGACCGCTACGAGAGCTATTTCGATGCACAAGGTGTGTTCCCTTGGGTGTTCAAGCGGAACGTGAGCGAAGGAGGCTTCGAGTTCACCCAGGACTACGTGTACCACCAGACCAAGCGTGTGGTGACCACACAGAAGAAGGAGACCCACAAGGTGCCGGCCAGTGTGCAGGACATGTTGAGTGCCTTCTACTACGCCCGTACCATCGACTTCAGCAAGGCGAAGGAGGGCGATGTGTTCACCATCGAGACCTTCCTGGACGATGAGCTGTGGCCCTTGCAGATGCGCTACATGGGGAAGGAGACCATCAAGCTGCGCAACGGTAAGTACCGCTGTATGAAGTTCCAGCCCGTGGTCCAAGAGGGCCGGATCTTCAAGGGTAACGACGACCTCAATGTGTGGATCACCGATGACGGCAACCGCATCCCGGTGCTCGCTCAGGCCAAGGTGCTCGTGGGTTCCATCAAGATGGAGCTGAGCGCGTACCAAGGTCTGGTGCACCCGATCGCCAAGTTGTAGGACACGTTATCCACGGAGCATCCGTGGTAACACACGACAACACCCCGGACGAACGTTCGGGGTGTTGTGCTTTCTTGCCGTCCCATGAAGCGTTGGATCAAGTGGACCGCCGTCGCCGTGCCTGTCGCCGCCATCGGTTACGTGCTCATCGGGGTGGACGTGCGTCCGCGTGTGGAATATGCGGAGGAGCCGTTGGAGCTGGTGGACACCGTGCCTCTGCCGCCCGACGCTTACGGGATACCGATGTCGGGCTTCGTTCTGGAGAAGGGCGTGGTACGGACGGGTACCACCTTCAGCGACCTGCTGGGACAGCACGCGGTGCCCATGCCCACCGTGAGCGAACTTGTCGCTGCTGCAGCCCCGTATTTCGATGTGCGCCGGATGCGGGCTGGGCATCCCTATGCGTTCATCTTCGCCGATGACAGCACCCGCACGCCCACCTACTTCATCTACGAGGCCGATCCCGTGGAATACGTGGTGTTCGGCCTGACCGGTGAACCCACTGTTCGCGTGGGCCAACGTCCGGTGCGCACTTCGCAGCACCGCATCGCCTGCGCGGTGACCGGAGCGCTCTACAACGACCTGGAACGCGCCGGTGCCGATCCCGCACTGGCCATGCAACTCGCCGAGGTCTTCGCCTGGACAGTGGACTTCTACCGCATCCAGAAGAACGACACCTTCTCCGTTGTGTACAGCGAACGCACCGTGGATGGTGAGCGCTACGGCCGACCGATGATCCTCGCCGCACGCTATACTTCAGCAGGCAAGGAGAAGGAAGCCTTCCGGTTCGCACATGATGGCGACGAACAGTTCTACGATGCGGAAGGCAACAGCCAACGCAAGGCCTTCCTGAAGGCACCCTTGAAGTTCAGTCGCATCAGTTCCGGGTTCAGTGGCCGTCGCCTGCACCCGGTGCAGAAGGTCATGAAGGCCCACCTGGGTACCGACTACGCCGCGCCCTACGGTACGCCCATCCTGGCGGTGGGCGATGGGGTGGTGGAAAAGGCCGGACGCACCGGTGGCAACGGCAACTTCGTGAAGATCCGGCACAACACCACCTACAGTACGCAGTACCTGCACATGCGCAAGATCCTGGTGCGTCAAGGGCAGCGTGTCGTGCAGGGTGACGTGATCGGTGAGGTGGGAAGCACGGGCCTGGCCACCGGGCCTCACGTGTGCTTCCGGTTCTGGAAGAACGGCGTCCAAGTGGACCACCGTAAAGAGGAATTCCCCAGCGCTGAACCCGTTCCCGAGGCTGCGCGCCCGACGTTCGTTCGGCTCCGCGATTCGTTGACGCAGGAGCTGGATGCGGCACAGGAGGCCATGGCGTCGCGTACCGTGGTGTTCTAGCCTGATGCCAAGGATCGGATGCTCCGGTAGCTGTGTGTGCCGCTTTGCGTCACTTGCGTGGAGCGCAGCAGGGCCTTGGCCAGCACATCATGGGGCATGGGCTTGTAGCGATCGGGTAGTAGGGGCGAGAGCAGGGTGGCCACCGCGATGCCGATGCGCTCACCCGTACGCTTCTCCTGGCGCGGACCGGTGAGTATCGACGGGTGGAACAGGTGTAGCGTGGGAAGGCCCATCGCCTTCAAGTCCCGCTCCATCTCGCCCTTCACCCGGTTGTAGAATACGCCGGAGCCCGCGTCGGCGCCGATCGCGCTCACCACGCTCATCACGGGAACCCCGTTCGCTTTCGCCCAGCGCCCCAGCCCCACCACCAGGTCCTTGTCCACGTGGATGAACCGGGCCTTATCTCCGCCCACGTTGTGGATGGTGGTGCCCAAACAACAGATCACCGCGTCCACCTGCTGCGGTCGGAGCCCGGCTAGCAGATCGTCCCCGGGAGCGGTCCATTCCGTCAGCTTGGGGTGTGTCGTACCGATCGGGCGACGTGTAAGCGCGATCACCTGTCCCACCTGTGGGTCGGCCAAGGCCTGCTGTACCGTGGTGGTGCCGATAAGCCCGGTAGGTCCGGCAATGAGGATCGTTCGTGTCATGCAGGAAAGGTAGGTCCCACTTGCACGGATCGATCGGGATCCATTATGTTTGCATCGTAAACAAGTTTATGATGAACACGGAACTATCGCCCCAAGAGAGCCTACGCTTGATCGAAGGCATGATCGGACAGGCACGACGCAGCTTCAGCCGCATGAGCTTCTACTTCCTGCTGTGGGGCGTGTTGCTGATCGCCGCCATGGTCGTCACGTATTTGCTCCGCGATGGATCGGAGGGTTGGCAGAACGGAGCGGCTTGGGGCATTGCGGGCGCGTTGGGGGGCATCCTCAGCAGCATCCATGGTGCGCGTGAAAGCCGGCGCGAACGGGTCCTCAACCCCATGGATGGCACCATCACCGCGCTGTGGGGCTCGTTCGTCATCACCATGGTCCTGCTGATCGCCTTCTCTGTGGTGAACCGTGTGGATGCCACTGTGGCCATCACCTTGCTCACGGGACTCCCCACCTTCCTGACCGGCCGCATCATGCGTTTCGTGCCCTTGCAGGTGGGTGGTGTGTTGTTCTGGATGGCCGGTGTAGCGATGCTCGTGCTGAACGCGCCCCTGGCCACGCTGGTGCTCTATTGTGCCTCGATGGTGATGGGCTACATCATCCCTGGTATCCTGCTCAAACGTTACGAGGATGGGCTTCGCGCCGCTTGATCCCGTACTGCACAATCAGCTGCGCCTGGCGGTGGTAAGCCTGCTCATCGCGGTGGATGAAGCGGACTTCACCTACCTGTTGGAACGGACCGGTGCCACGCGGGGTAACCTGAGCGTACAGCTCACCAAGCTGAAGGAGGCGGGCTACCTGGAGATCACCAAGGGCTACAAGGACAACTACCCCAATACACGCTGTCGGTTGACCAAGGCCGGTATCAAGGCGTTCGAGCGCTACGTGAAAGCGATCAAAGGCTACCTGCAATAGGCCGGTCCTTGGTTTACGTGTCCTGTGGTATGAACACCCGTAGGACCTGTTCCAGCATACATGAACGGCATGAACTCTTCCAGCATCCTATCCCTTGTCCACATCGCCGCCAGTTGCCTTGCGCTGGTCATCGGTGCCGCTGTGCTGGTCGTGCGCAAGGGCGATCGCCGCCATCGCCGCCTGGGTCGGGTGTATGCGGTCGCCATGGTCCTGGTGAACGCATCGGCCTTTTACATCTACCGCCTTTTCGGCGGGTTCGGGCCATTCCACGTAGCCGCCGTGATCAGCCTGCTCACCTTGCTTGCCGGTATACGCCCAGTGCTGATGCGTCCGAGGCCATTGCAATGGTCCACGACGCACATGACGTTCATGTATTGGTCGGTGGTCGGACTCTATGCTGCCTTCGCTTCTGAACTCCTGGTGCGGCTGCCGGATCGCAGCGGGGACCACTTCGGTGTGATGGTCGGCTTGGCCACAGGAGTCATCATGTTCGTGGCAGGAACGCTTCAACGGCCATTGGTCCGTCGCTGGTCAAAGGAGATGGAGGAGGGTCGATAGTCGAATTCTCATTCGTCGGATCCCAAGCCCTATTCGCCGAGCGGGATGGCTTTGTGTCGATCCCTTGGAACGCTCCTGAACCCCGCCCGTAACCATGGCTCCAAATACATCCTCCCCCATGGAACCCAAGTACCGCACCCTCATCCAAGCCGCTGTCATCGCCGTTCTACTCGGCACCGTGCTCCACTTCCATCAGCCGATACCGGATAACGACGGTGCCACCGCGCAACTCTCCGAACGCTGAGCCGAAGGGTTCCGCGCCGGGGTCGCATTGGGCTTACCTTAGGGGCCTAATGCGACCGCTCATGTTCCGTTCGACCTGGTCCTTGTTACTGGGTTCCCTTCTGGTCCTTTCCGCCTGTAAGAAGGAGGACCCCGTGGAACCTGAACCCACACCAATGCCTACCCCGGTGGATGTCGACCTGAGCATCACAGGCGCTGAAGGGGTCCGCATGATCCTGGACGGTGCGGAGATCTCTCTCATTGCGAGCAGTGGTGGCGACCTGCAAGCCGTTCCCGAGGCATTCGGCCAGGATGCCACTCCCCCCGCACTTTCGCAACGCTACTATTCGTGCTACCTCTACAATGGTGTTCAGGACCTGGAGCGCTTCCGCATGGTGAAGGGAACACTTTCCTACGAAGCGCCACAAGTGGTTCCCGATGCCATGTACACGTTCTTCACGCCCTCCACCTATGCCTATGGTGTGGCAACACTGGGCGGCCAAGGCGTGGAGCTCACCTATACCGATCCGACCGGTGTGGCTTGGCGCACCACCTGTGCCGGCCAGAGTGCGAGCACCTTCACCATCGTCGATGTGGAGAACGGTTCCGATGGCCTCGGTCCCTATGTGATCGTAAAGGCTGACTTCACAGCCACCTTCGCCAACTGCAGTACGGGCGCCACGAAGACCGCTAGTGATGGCGTGTTGGTGTTGCGCTTCCGAGAGTTCTTCTAGGCACTCGATACCCGTTTTTCGGAGGAGCACTGCTCCTGTTCACGGCGATCATGAACGAGTGGATGTGTGGATCCTTCTGGTCGTGATCGCCCGAAGATCCGTCGACGAACGACCCTTCGTCTGTCGTAATCGCCGATCCTTCCGAAAGGCTGCCGCGTAAGCTTGCCACCGCTCCACTGCCGAACCCCGTTCGCATCCATGGAGCGTGACAAGCACCGTGGAACACACCCTTCGCACCCGGATCGGAAGCGCTGCAGGAATGCTGCTGGGGGCGCTCCTGCTCACGTCCTGCAACAAGGATCGCGAGGTGGTGCCCGACAATCAGGCCCCGGATCATTTCGGTGTACCGACGGTGATCACGGAGAATTACGTCAATCGCCTCTTCATCGACCTGCTGGGCCGCGAGCCGCTGGACGTGGAGATGCAGGCCGAAGTGGCGGCCCTGGAAAGCGCTGGCTTGAGCAGTGCATCGCGCATCGCGTTGGTCGACAAGCTGATGATGAGCACCGCAGCACTGGCGGATGACAGCAGCTACCGCAACAAGTACCATACGCGCCAATACGAGCTGTTCAAGTCCTTGTGCCTGGAAGGCGCCAGCGATGAGGTGATCGACGGCTTCATCGCCAATGCGCAGCAGCAGGCGCTCGATGATTCGCTCTCGGGCAATGGCGCCGGATTGAACGCGGCCAACTCCGCACTTGGTCGATTACTTGCCGTGAAACGTAGCCGCACCGAATACCGCGATGGGCTCATCACCATCAACGAAGTGATGCGGCGCATGCTGCTCAATGCGGTGTACGACGAGATCAACATGAACAGCTTCAATTACGTGAACGCCACGTTCGACAACTTGCTCGGCCGCTTCCCTACGAATGCGGAATTCACCGTGGCTTACGCCATGGTGGATGCCGGACAAGCGGGCCTGCTATTCGGCCAGAGCGGTCAGAACAAGGGCGATTACGCGGCGATCCTCACTAGCAGTGCCGAGGGGCATGAAGGCTTGATCGGTTGGTGCTACCGCACCTTCCTGGGCAGGGCACCCAGCAGCGCCGAAGTGTTCGCGCTGTTGCCCGGGTTCCTGGTGGACCATGACCTGAAGCGCGTGCAGCGCAGCATCCTCATCACGGACGAATACGCCAACATCTGATCATGCCCGCCATCGCTTCCATTCGCCCCATGTGCACTGCGCTGCTGCTGTCGGCGCTCGGTCTGTTGGCCACGGGCTGCCGTAAGGAACGCATCTACGAAGTGAACGAGGTGCAGTTGCGCGCACCCAGCGCCAACAAGGATAAGCTCAAGACATCGGAGGAATACGTGGCCATCCTGCATGCCAACCTCTTCCAGACCGCGTTGAGCGCGAACGAGGTCTACCAGCTGGCGCAGTGCATCGAAAGCATCGGCGACAAGGAGCTGGCGCGTGAGGTCATCATCAGCAACTTCATGAACAAGCCGGGTGTGATCATCCCCACCGATGAGGTCATGCGGGCCGACATCGATGTGTTCACACGCGCCACGTATGCACGCTTCCTCGTGCGCACCCCGAGCGAGGCCGAGCTAACCTGGTTCCGCAACTACATCACCGCCGATCCCTATGTGACGCCCGAGCTGATCTACTTCTCCTTCGCCCTCAGCGACGAATACCTGTTCTACTAAGCCCAACACTGCCATGGACCGCAGACGATTCATCCAACGCGCCGGGGCCGCAGCAGCGGGCAGCCTGGTGTTCCCTTACATCCTCCCCACCGGTCGGCTCTTCGCATCCAGTGGTGGTGGCGGTGTGGCGCAGCATGTGGTCTTCGTGCTGTTCGCCGGTGGTGTACGTCAGCAGGAGAGCATCCTTCAGCGCTACCTGGCCGATAGCCAGAACGACCCCAATGAGGGCAACGTGATGTACAACATGTTCGATGGCGCACCACCCGTGGAGAAGATCGTTTACGGCACCGGCCTTGGGGGCATCAGCCCCATTCCCTCCATCCTCGGCCAATCGCTCGCTTCACAGGGCACCGTGTTCCGGGAGATGCGCGCCGCCAGCACCGGACACTATGGCGGGCTCAACAGCCTGCTGCAAGGCACAACCGCCGCCACGCAGGGACTCCAGCAAAAGCCC
Source organism: Flavobacteriales bacterium (assembly GCA_035389265.1). GTDB lineage: Bacteria > Bacteroidota > Bacteroidia > Flavobacteriales_F > PHOS-HE28 > PHOS-HE28. Next base: position 8,758 of record DAOORM010000038.1, read on the forward strand.
ATCAACCCCACGCTCTTCGAATACCTGCGCAGGCACATGGGAGTGGCGGCGAGCAAGACCTGGTTCGTAGGGAACAGCATCGGCGGCGGCGTGCCACTGCTCAACCACAGCATCCACCCCAATTACGGCGCACGTTATGGGGCCAACTTCTTCGCACCCAATGTCACGTTCGGTCCACTGGGTGATCAGTACCTGGGCGATGCCAAGGTGTACCATCCCGAGGACCAGCTGCCGCCGGTCTACGAGATGCAGCAGTTCCTGAACAACAGCTTCGAGCGGGTGGTGAACACGGCCACCGGCATCGGGAACACGCCAGAGGAGAAGCAGGACATCAAGGCCTTCATGGTGGAGATGTTCAACAAGACCGCCAATGGCACCATCGCACATCCGCCGGTGAACGACAGCGGCGATCTCAGCACCGTGGGCTATGCCTGTGAAGTGCTCAAGTGGTTCAGGCCCACGCTCACCGTGGTGAACCTCAGTGGCGTGGACGGTTGTCACAGCAGCTTCACGGGTTACCTCGGAGCACTGCATCGCGCTGACCATGCCGTGGGCCATCTGTGGAACTTCATCCAGACCCAGGTGCCGGAGATGACGGGCAATACCACGATCATCGCCGTGCCTGAATGCGGCCGCAATGGAGAACCCAATGCCATCCTGGACCAGAACGATTGGGTCTCGTTCGACCACAGCGATGCCAATGCGCTCCGCGTGTTCGGTATGATGGCCGGTGCCGGTGTGGAGGCCGGGTTGATGGTGGGCAACGAGGACAACCCCATCGGCCTGGTCACCGATCTGGTACCCACGGTCGCCGAACTGCTCGGGTTCAAACAGGATGTGCTGGGTGCGGGCCTCATCGCGCCGGGCAGTATGAGCCTCTTCGATCGCATCTGATCCCATGCGCAGAACCACCCATATACTCGGCGGGATACTGCTGCTGGCCGCCTGCCAGAAGGAGGAGGCGAACCCCTTCGACCGGGAGGCGCCTGCACCATCCAACCCCACAGTGGCCGCGATCCCGCAAGGCAACTTCGCGTGGATCCACCAGCGTATCCTGCGCCCGTCCTGCGCACTGAGCGGTTGCCACGACGGAAGCTTCGAGCCCGAATTCCGCACCATCAGTGGGGCGTACAATTCGCTGGTGATGCATCCGGTGATCGCCAATGATCCGCAGAACAGCTTCACCTATCGCGTCGTCCCCGGTGATGTGAACGCATCGTTCCTGCATGAACGACTCACCGCCTTCGTACCCAACACCAGTGGGATCATGCCGCTCGGTTTCACGGAGGACAGCGATTGGCCCGCCAATGAACAGGCCTATATCAATGCGATCAATGCCTGGATCCAGGGCGGTGCGCGCGATATGTTCGGACGACCTCCAGCCGCGGGTGATCTGCAGCCGCAGGTCATCGGTCTGCTCGCGTTCCCGGCGGGCACGTCCAGCACCGCGTTCCCGCGTGGCACCGATCCCGGTGTCCAACCCATTGAAGTTCCAGCGGGTCCCGTGGACCTCTGGTTCGCCTTCGCTGATGACCAGACCGCCGCCAGCGAGCTCGGTGTGAACCAATACCGCATCGCCACCAACACGGCCGCATTCCCCACCACACCGGCGGCCCCGCTGCAGCTCGGTGGTACGATCACCGGCCCCGACTTCGGGAACAGCGCCACCGCCTTCACCCACAGGGCCACGCTGGACCTCTCCACGTATACGGCCGGTACCGTGCTGTTCGTCCGTGCCTATGTCAGTGATGGGGATGATGGATCGGTCACGGAGGTTCCCAACGATGGAACCGAGGCACCCATGCTCCACTACTTCACCCTGCGCATTACGCCATGAAGTACCTGCTCCCCTTGTCCATCGTGGTCGCATCGTTCGCTTCGTGCAAGAAGGAGCC